>NZ_CP019225.1:0-95083 GCF_010222815.1 Synechocystis sp. CACIAM 05
AAACGACAATTACAAGAAAGCAAAACTTATGTCATTTATAAGCTTCGTGTATATTAACTTGTTGTTACAAAGCTTTACAAAACTCTCATTAATCCTTTAGACTGAGTTTAGTCAGTTCCAATCTGAACATTGACAAATACATAAGGAATTATAACCAAATGACAACGACTCTCCAACAGCGCGAAAGCGCTTCCTTGTGGGAACAGTTTTGTCAGTGGGTGACCTCTACCAACAACCGGATTTATGTCGGTTGGTTCGGTACCTTGATGATCCCCACCCTCTTAACTGCCACCACYTGCTTCATCATTGCCTTCATCGCCGCTCCCCCCGTTGACATCGACGGTATCCGTGAGCCCGTTGCTGGTTCTTTGCTTTACGGTAACAACATCATCTCTGGTGCTGTTGTACCTTCTTCCAACGCTATCGGTTTGCACTTCTAYCCCATCTGGGAAGCCGCTTCCTTAGATGAGTGGTTGTACAACGGTGGTCCTTACCAGTTGGTAGTATTCCACTTCCTCATCGGCATTTTCTGCTACATGGGTCGTCAGTGGGAACTTTCCTACCGCTTAGGTATGCGTCCTTGGATTTGTGTGGCTTACTCTGCCCCCGTATCCGCCGCCACCGCCGTATTCTTGATYTACCCCATTGGTCAAGGCTCCTTCTCTGATGGTATGCCCTTGGGTATTTCTGGTACCTTCAACTTCATGATCGTGTTYCAAGCTGAGCACAACATCYTGATGCACCCCTTCCACATGTTAGGTGTGGCTGGTGTATTCGGTGGTAGCTTGTTCTCCGCCATGCACGGTTCTCTCGTAACYTCCTCTTTGGTGCGTGAAACCACCGAAGTTGAATCCCAGAACTACGGTTACAAATTCGGTCAAGAAGAAGAAACCTACAACATCGTTGCCGCCCACGGCTACTTTGGTCGKTTGATYTTCCAATATGCTTCTTTCAACAACAGCCGTTCCTTGCACTTCTTCTTGGGTGCTTGGCCTGTAATCGGCATCTGGTTCACTGCTATGGGCGTAAGCACCATGGCGTTCAACCTGAATGGTTTCAACTTCAACCAGTCCATCTTGGATAGCCAAGGCCGTGTAATCGGCACCTGGGCTGATGTATTGAACCGCGCCAACATCGGTTTTGAAGTAATGCACGAACGCAATGCCCACAACTTCCCCCTCGACTTAGCGTCTGGTGAGCAAGCTCCTGTGGCTTTGACCGCTCCTGCTATCAACGGTTAATTCCTTGGTGTAATGCCAATTGAATAATCTGCAAATTGCACTCTCCTTCAATGGGGGGTGCTTTTTGCTTGACTGAGTAATCTTCTGATTGCTGATCTTGATTGCCATCGATCACCGGGGAGTCCGGGGCAGTTACCATTAGAGAGTCTAGAGAATTAATCCATCTTCGATAGAGGAATTATGGGGGAAGAACCTGTGCCGGCGGATAAAGCATTGGGCAAGAAATTCAAGAAAAAAAATGCCTCCTGGAGCATTGAAGAAAGCGAAGCTCTGTACCGGGTTGAGGCCTGGGGGGCACCTTATTTTGCCATTAATGCCGCTGGTAACATAACCGTCTCTCCCAACGGCGATCGGGGCGGTTCGTTAGATTTGTTGGAACTGGTGGAAGCCCTGCGGCAAAGAAAGCTCGGCTTACCCCTATTAATTCGTTTTTCCGATATTTTGGCCGATCGCCTAGAGCGGTTGAATAGTTGTTTTGCCAAGGCGATCGCCCGTTACAATTACCCCAACACCTATCAGGCGGTTTATCCGGTCAAATGTAACCAGCAACGACATCTGGTGGAAGCCCTGGTTCGCTTTGGGCAAACTTCCCAGTGTGGATTGGAGGCAGGTTCCAAACCGGAATTGATGATTGCCCTCGCAACTCTACCACCCCCCTTAGATCGTCAGGACAAGTATACCAAGCCCCTAATCATTTGTAATGGCTACAAAGACCAGGATTATCTAGAAACAGCTCTGTTAGCCAAACGCTTAGGCCATCGTCCCATCATCATCATTGAACAACTACGGGAACTGGAATGGGTACTACACATCTCTCAGCAGTTAAACATTAAACCCATGTTGGGGGTACGGGCCCGGTTAAGTTGTCAGTCGCCCAAATCCTCGGAAATTTCCTCTGGTAACGGTGATCGGGCTAAGTTTGGTCTGACCATGCCGGACATTGTGACCGTAATTTATCGTCTAGAGGAAAATAATTGTCTCGATTGCCTGAAAATGCTTCATTTTCATCTGGGAACGCAAGTTTCGGACATTGCTCTGATTAAAGAAGCTATGCGGGAAGCCAGCCAACTCTATGTGGAATTGGTCAAGCTGGGGGCAAAAATGCGCTACCTCAATGTGGGGGGCGGTTTGGCGGTGGATTATGACGGTTCCAAGACCAACTATCCCGCCTCGAAAAATTACAACATGCAAAACTACGCCAACGACATTGTGGCGGCCATTCAAGATGCCTGTGAGCTTGGGCAGGTTTCCCCTCCCATTCTTGTGAGCGAAAGTGGGCGGGCAATTATGGCCCATCAGTCGGTGCTAGTTTTTGATGTGCTCGGCAGCAACCAAACAGGCTTTAGTGAACCCCATCCCCCCGATGAAAATGCCCATCCCCTGCTAAAAAATCTCTGGGAATGTTACGAAACAATTACAGCGGAACAATACCAGGAGCAATACCATGATGCTCTGCAATTAAAGACGGAGGCTAGTAGTCTTTTTAACTTCGGCTATTTAAGTCTGACGGAACGGGGACAAGCAGAGCAAATTCACTGGGCTTGTTGTCGTAAAATTTTTGAAATCACCAGACAACTAGAGTATATTCCCGAAGATTTTCAAGCGCTGGATAAAATAATGACCGATATTTACTACGTTAACTTATCGGTTTTCCAGTCAGCACCGGAATCCTGGTCTTTAGATCAACTTTTTCCCATTTTGCCCATTCACCATCTCAATGAGAAACCTAGTCAAAGGGTGATTTTAGCCGATTTAACCTGTGACAGTGATGGTAAAATTGACCGTTTTATTGACCTGTGGGATGTCAAGTCATACCTAGAAGTTCACCCCCTAGAAAATGACGGCAATCCTTACTATTTAGGTATGTTTTTAGTCGGTGCTTACCAAGAAATTATGGGCAATTTACATAATTTATTTGGTGACATTAATGTAGTTCACATTGCCACTACTCCCCAAGGTTATCAGATTGAATCGGTGGTGCGGGGAGATACCATGACGGAGGTTTTGGGTTATGTTCAGTACGATTCCGATGATTTACTCGAAGGCCTGCGGCGTCATACGGAGTTAGCCTTGAGCAATGGACAAATTACCCTAGAGGAATCTCGGCGCTTATTGGAAGATTACGAGCAAAGTTTACGACGCTACACCTATCTAAGTTGATCTGGTAGAAAAAAAACAATGGTTGGATTCTAAGTTCTGGAGTGGACTGGGATAGCGCTGGAATTGGATTAATTTTGCTTACTATCCCATCGCAATTTTGCTTAAACTCGACTATTTTTATTTGTTTTGATTGCAGAATCAATTTGGTTTCCTACGGCTCCAACAATTGTAAAAACTCCGCCTCAGATAGTAACTTGATGCCCAAACTTTCCGCCTTGGCGGCCTTATTTCCTGGTTTATCTCCCAAGAGAACATAATCAGTTTTGGTACTTACACTGCTGGTTACTTTACCGCCGCTCTGTTCAATTAATTCCTGAGCTTCTAGGCGACTAAGGTTGGGCAAAGTCCCGGTTAACACAAAGGTTTTGCCCTTTAACTTGCTGCTGTCAGTTTTGGTCTGGTCAATCCCTTGGTCTGCCAATACTAAACCCAACTCCTCTAAATCTTGAATTAATTGTTGATTACCGGGGTTGCGAAACCAATTAACCACTGCTTCGGCAATTTCTGGGCCAATGCCATAGACTCCTTCCAGATCGGGAATGTTGGCTTGGCTTAGTTTTTCCACGGTGGGAAACTGTTGGCTGAGTAATTTGGCATTGACCTGGCCCACATGGCGGATACCTAAGCCAAATAAAATGCGGCTCCAGGGTTGGCTTTTGCTAACTTCAATGGCGGCAATTAATTTTTCGGCGGATTTTTGGGCAAAACGTTCTAATCCTAACAACTGCTCCACCTGTAAACCATATAAATCAGCAACGGAGTTGACTAACCGATTTTCCAAGAGTGTCAACACAACCCTTTCTCCCAAACCCTGGATATCCAAAGCGTTGCGGCTAGCCCAGTGAATTAAACTGCCTTGCAAAATAGCGGAGCAGGAACTATTGATACAACGGGTGACGGCTTCTTCCAATGGTCTTACTAAAACCGAACCACAGGCGGGGCAATGGGAAGGAAAAATGTAGGGGGTGGTGTTTTCCGGGCGCAATTCTGTCATTACCCGGACCACTTCGGGGATAATTTCCCCTGCTTTGCGAATAATTACGGTGTCCCCCACCCGGATATCTAATTCTTGAATGCGGTCTTGGTTATGCAGGGTCGCCCGTTGTACCGTGGTGCCAGCTAATTGTACTGGCTCCATCACTGCTAGGGGGGTGACTGCGCCGGTGCGGCCTACATTAACTTCAATGGCTTTAACTATGGTGGGGGTTTCTTCGGCGGGATATTTTAGGGCGATCGCCCAGCGGGGAAATTTTTGGGTGAAGCCTAACTCTCTTTGCAGGGGATACTGATTAATTTTCACCACCACCCCGTCAGTCATATAGGGTAATCGTTGCCGGGCGCCTTCCCAGTCTTCAAAATATGCCACTACTCCATCTAACCCTTTACAGAGCTGACAATGGGGATTAACCATAAAGCCGGCTTTTTTGAGATATTCCAAGGCTTGCCATTGACTTTGGATTTGGTCTTCTTGCCCTGGTAAATGGAGCGTATAGGCAAAAAATTGTAAGCGTCTTTGGTGGACTATTTTGGAGTCCAATTGACGGAGGGTGCCGGCGGCGGCGTTGCGGGGATTGGCAAATAGGCTTTCTCCCTGGGCTTCCCGCTCTTGATTAATACGATTAAATTCCTCCAGGGGTAAAAAAGCTTCCCCCCTCACTTCCACCGTTGTGGGAGGATTATCCAAATTAAGCTTCAGGGGAATGGAACGAATGGTTTTAATATTCTGGCTAATTTCTTCCCCGGTGGTGCCGTCCCCCCTGGTGACCCCCCGCACCAACAAACCATTTTCATAGGTTAGGGCGATCGCCGAGCCGTCAATTTTTAGCTCACAGACGTATTCAGCTTTTTCAATGGTTGGGGCAATGCGTTGCCAGCGTTCTTGCCACTGTTGTAATTCCTGCACATTAAAGGCATTTTCTAGGCTGTAGAGGGGAATATTATGGGCAACAGAGCGGAACTGACTGGCCGGCTGCTCCCCCACTCGTTGGGTCGGACTGTCGGGGGTAATTAACTCCGGATTTTCTGCCTCTAGCCTTTGCAGTTCCCGGTAAAGCTGGTCGTAAACGCTGTCCTCCATGACCGGCGCATCCAGTACATAGTAGGCGTAGCTGGCTTTTTGGAGTTGTTGGCGCAGTTGCAATAGGCGATCGGGGGTGGTCATAACTTCAATACTGTTTATTGTCCAAAAGGCTTACCCTGGCAGTCCCCTTAGAAGAGTTCAGGGGATATATTTTGGCGATCGCCTTTCCCTCCGAGGGCGATTAACATAGGGAATGTAGCATTTGTGCAACCCAAGCAGAGGGCTGTCCCCATGAGCGTCGCCACTTCTCCGTTAACTCTCAGTGAAAGTCAAAATTTTATCCTCCCCGGTCGTCATAGTTGGGAAGATTTTAAGACGATTCAGGCGGCGATGGAACAACGGTCAGGGCTACGTATCACCTATTTTGACGGAGTAATTGAGTTCATGACCCTGGGAGAGTACCACGAATCCATCAAAACCATAATCGGATTTTTGATTGAATATTATTTATTCTCTCAGGGTATTGAATTTTTTCCAGTTGGTAGTGCAACCCGTGAATCGAGGGAGAAATCGGTATCGTTTGAGCCGGATGAATCCTACTACCTTGGTGAAAAAAAGAAGCATCCTAATTTGGCAATTGAGGCCAATGTCACCAGTGGCAGTCCAAGCAAACTAGCAAAGTATCAACGGCTGGGCATTCAAGAGGTTTGGCTGTGGCAGGACGGAAAATTTTCTATTTACTCCCTAGAAGGCGAGCATTACCAAGAAACTTCAACCAGCAAATTACTTCCAGGTTTAAATTTTGCTCTGCTAGAGGAATGCGTATTGATGCCCTCTCGACTAGAAGCAATCCAAAAGTTTACAGCTCGATAAAAATAAACAGCGATCGCCATGGACAAGATAGGGAACTATTCCTGTTGTCCCCTTTTATTGATAATCTTTCCTAGTAACTTCACTAAAGTAAAGAACGGAGTCGGGCAATTAGGTTAATCCCTACCTAAAGATCCGTGCCCTTTCTCCAATGCATTATGCGATCGCCCTTGTATTTTCGAGCTAAATCTCCCGGTTATCTTACCTTGGGCCTTGTCCTGGGGGCAACGGTTTTATTCGCCTGTCTAATATCCAGTATTCTCCTGGGAGCGGCGGATATTAGTCCCCAAACAGTGTGGCAAGCCCTATTTCAATTTGACGGTTCCACTGACCATTTAATTATTCGCACGGTACGTTTACCCAGGGCCATTCTGGCGATCGTGGTGGGAGCCTCCTTGGCTGTGGCCGGGGCCATTACCCAGGGTTTAACCCTTAATCCTCTGGCAGCTCCCGATATTCTGGGGGTTAATGTGGGTGCGTCCTTAGCGGTGGTTCTGGCCACATTTATTGGTGGCGATGGTAGTAACCAGTGGGCATTTGCCTTCATTGGAGCGGCGATCGCCGCTGTAGTTGTCTATGGCTTGGGAACCCTTGGCCGCAGTGGTCTCACCCCAATTAAATTGGTCATTGCGGGGGCGGCCCTATCCTATTTTTTAGGCTCTTTGACCACCGGCATTCTCCTGCTCAATCAACGTACCCTAGACGATATTCGCTTTTGGTTGGCCGGCTCCCTAGGGGGACAAGATTGGAATGGTTTAACAGCGGTTTTGCCCTACATCATGGTTGGTTTGGTCAGTTCCCTTAGTTTGGGTAGGCAATTAACCTTACTGACCTTTGGGGAAGAAGTGGCCCAGGGATTAGGCCTAAAAACGGCCTGGGTAAAATTGGGGGCGGCAACGGTTTTGGTGTTACTGGCGGGCAGTGCCGTCGCTCTGGCGGGGCCGATTGGCTTTGTCGGTTTAATTGTGCCCCACGTGGTTCGTTTTGGGGTCGGAGTGGATTATCGATGGATTTTACCCTACGCCATGGTGATGGGGGGAATTTTTCTTTCTGTGGCTGACATGGCCGCCCGATTATTGATCAGCCCGCAAGAACTACCAGTGGGCATTATGACTGCTTTGGTGGGGGCACCTTTTTTTATTTATCTTGCCCGCTCCCAAATTAAATAATCAAACCTAACGGGTCAACTCCAAAGACAACCCAAGGCCATTCCAGGCTAATTGATTGAATCCCGAATTTTATTAACTGTTTGTTCCATTTGTGCCATGCTTGCTCCTCGACCTTGGATTGTGGTCCGTCTCCGGTCTTTACCCCTATCGTTTCGCCTCGATCGCCATATCCCCTTGGTAATGGGATTACTTACTGCCCTAGCAGTATTACTATTTATTCTCAATATTAGTTGGGGGGAATATCCTGTCCCTCCCTTGGCGATGCTCCAGGCCATCTTTGGACTCTCTACTGATGCTGACCATGAATTTGTGGTGCGCACTCTGCGATTACCCCGGTCCTTGGTGGCATTGTTGGTGGGTATGGGCTTGGCGATCGCCGGAGGGATTTTGCAAGGCATTACCCGCAATCCTTTGGCAGCCCCTGAAATTATTGGTGTCAATGCGGGTGCTAGTTTGGTGGCGGTTACCTTCATCGTTTTGCTACCGGGTATTTCTCCTTCCTTGCTGCCAGTGGCCGCTTTTTGCGGTGGTTTAACAGCGGCGATCGCCATTTATGTGCTGGCTTGGAATCAGGGCAGTGCCCCCGTCCGGTTAATTTTGGTGGGCATTGGCCTAGCCGCATTAGCCAGTTCCCTCACCAGTTTGATGGTCACCTTTGGGGAAATTAGCGTGGTTAGTCAGGCCCTAGTTTGGCTCACTGGTAGTGTCCATGGCCGGGGTTGGGAACATTTATTGCCCCTGCTGCCTTGGCTAGCCTTGTTTATTCCCCTCTCCTTGGCATTGGCCCGGGAGTTGGACACCCTCAACCTAGGGGACAATCTAGCCCGAGGATTGGGTAGCCAGGTGGAATGGATGCGGGGTCTTTTACTAGTTTGCAGTGTGGCCCTAGCGGGTTCCTGTGTGGCCACCGCCGGCAATATTGGCTTTGTCGGTTTGATGGCTCCCCACCTGGCCCGCCATCTAGTAGGCCCCTCCCATGGGGGCATGATTCCCGTTGCGGCCCTAACTGGAGCCTGCATTACAGAACTGGCCGATTTAATTGGTAGAACCGTTTTTGCCCCGATAGAAATTCCCTGTGGAGTAATTACGGCGATCGTGGGTGCTCCCTATTTTCTCTGGCTCCTATACCGAAATCGGAATCAATAGCCCCATGACCTCATTTACTTGTTTTTAGGTAATAGTTTTCCATGGTGAATCCTACGGCTCAGTTAGAAAGCAAAAATTTCCCACTAATCCTAATTATTCTTAATAATTAATAGTCACTAAAGCAATATTTGCAGAAAAACGCAAGCACCCTCCATGGTGATTAAACATCTACCAGAGGACTATTCTCCACTAAAATCCATTTTTTTGTTCCCCAGTCCTCTACAATAATCCCTAATCTTATTAGTAGTTAATCTTAATAACTATGTTGGATGTTGCCACTCCCATTGCCCTCACTGCCAGGAAGCTCAGCCTAGCCTACGATAGTCACCTAATTATTCAAGGGCTCGATTTAGCAATTGGTCAGGGGGAAATCACCACACTGGTGGGACCAAATGGCTGTGGCAAATCTACTCTCCTACGGGGCATGGCACGGCTACTCAAACCCCAGGGCGGCACCGTGTATTTAGAAGGAGAGGCGATCGCCCATCTGCCCACCAAAGAATTGGCCAAACGTCTGGGTATTTTGCCCCAAAGCCCCCCCGCCCCGGAAGGATTAACTGTCAGGGAACTGGTGGCCCAAGGCCGTTATCCCCATCAAAACTGGTTACAACAATGGTCAAAGCAAGATGAACTGAAAGTCGAAGAGGCGATCGCCACCACCGATTTGCATCAATTTGCCAACCGCCCTCTTGATAGCCTTTCCGGAGGCCAACGCCAGAGAGCCTGGATTGCCATGGCCCTGGCCCAAGACACTGAAATTTTGTTGTTAGACGAACCTACCACCTATCTCGATCTAGCCCATCAAATTGAAGTTTTAGATTTACTCCATTGGCTGAACCGGAAAGCAGGACGCACGATTGTGATGGTATTGCACGACCTCAATTTGGCCTGTCGCTATAGTCATCGCTTGATTGCCCTACGGGATGGAAAACTACTGGCCCAAGGACGACCCCAGGCGATCGTCAACGAAGAACTAGTACGACAAGTTTTTGGACTGGAGAGCCGCATCATCCCCGATCCCGTCACTGGCACCCCTCTGTGTGTACCCGTTAGCCGACACCTAAAATGAAAAGTAAACTAATAATTTTTACTTTCTGCCTGGTGCTATTTGGTTGTGCTAAACAAGTACCCGTTGAATTTTCCCCTGGGGAAACCATTCAATCAAACCTAACCCAGCGCACCATAGCCCACGCCATGGGCGTAACGGCCGTCCCCAATGAGCCACAGCGCATAGTGGTGTTGACCAATGAAGCAACAGATATGGTATTGGCCTTGGGAGTCACCCCGGTGGGGGCAGTTAAATCTTGGTCCGGAGATCCTTACTACGAATATTTAGCAAAGGATATGCTTGGAGTCCCCATCGTGGGAGATGAAATGCAGCCTAACCTAGAGAAAATTGTCGCCTTACAGCCGGACTTGATTATCGGTAGTCGGTTGCGCCAGGGACAAATTTATAAGTCACTGAGTGCCATTGCCCCCACAGTTTTTTCAGAAACCATTGGTGAATCATGGCAAGATAACCTACGTCTTTATGGGCAGGCCCTTGACAGAGAAGCCGAAGCGGAGCAACTTTTGAACGATTGGGACACGCGTGTGGCCCAAATGCGTCAAAAATTAAGTGCAAAAGATTTAACAATTTCCCTCGTCCGATTTATGCCAAGGGGAGCCCGCATTTATTTACAAAATTCTTTCCCCGGTCAAATTTTGCAGGCAGTGGGTTTGGAAAGACCGGCGAGTCAAGCTAACCATGGCTTTGCTGAACATGTTTCCTTCGAGCAAATTCCCCAAATGGAAGCTGATGCACTGTTTTACTTCATCTATACCGGAGATAGCGGGGACCAAACCCCCGGCAGCATAACGAATCCTTGGTTAAACCATCCGCTATGGCAGAAGTTGGAGGTTGTTCAATCGGGTAAGGCGTACGCTGTTAGCGATGTGGTTTGGACCACTGCCGGAGGTATCCAAGCCGCCCACCTGCTACTAGATGATTTGGAACGGTATTTGGATCTCTAACATAGGTTTGACCCCCCAAAAAAAATTGAAGGGAAAGGCATTTACCACTCAAACATGTAGCCAATGCGGAGAAATCGTCCCCGGGCGGCGGCATTACTCAACTCGTTGGGCTGGAGTTGGGACACCACCGGAAAGTAGTCAGTGTTTAACAAATTAGCAATGCCAATTTCCAGTTTCCCAGGGCCAACATTGATCCTACTTATGTAGTCCAGGGTGACATAGCTACTGACGGGGAGCTGGCCAAAAACAGTGTTATTGCTAAACACATCACGATCGCCAGAATAGAGGAGTTGTAGCCGGTTTTGCCAACCGGGGGTGGTTTGGTGCTGTACATAGGCTGTGAGCTTCACCGGTGCAATGCGAAAACCATCGAGGGGAGTATAGTTGCCGGTGTTCAAGCGGTCAATTTCGCCGGCGGACAAGCTAAATGTGCCCCCCAACTGCCAACTTTCCCCCACCCGGGCATCAATGGTGGCTTCCACTCCATAAACCCGTTCTGGTGCTCGCAAAATTTCCCCTGGAGCCGTGAAGGTCGTGCCCAAATCAGAGGAATTATAAAACCCCGCCAAAGAAAAGCGGAGATTTTGCCAATTGCCCCGCACACCAATTTCGTAATTGTTGACCCGCTGGGCTTCCGGTTGCAGAGTGGCTAGGGAAAAACCCACAGGGGCATTGCGTAGCACTAGGCCCACATCAGCCAGGGAAAAACCTTGGGCAAAACTGGCAAATAGGCTGATATTGTCGGTAACATCCACTACTCCCCCCAGGTTAAAAAGCGTTGCATCGTAGCTTAAGTCACCCCCTTGGACTGTATTGCCGCCCAGGCTAGTGAAATCATCCACCGACAGGCCTACCTGTTCATGGCGGATGCCCCCCAGTAGGGTGAGCCAATCGTTGGCCCGCCAGTTTAATTGGCCGAACAATCCCAGGCTGTTTTGGTTGAGAGATGGAACCCAAGTCCGTTTACCAGTATTGCGATAGCTTAAACCGCCACTGCTATCAAAAGTAACTGGATCAAAAATGTTCACTGGCTGAGCGGTACTTTCATTGTTGTAGTCCGCTCCCCACAGTAGGCGCAGATTTTTTTCTTCCGTTAGGGGGGTGTCCAGTTGTAGTCTGCCGCCCCACTCGGTGGAGTCAATTTCAGACTGAAAAATACTATTGCCCAAGCTAACGGAGGCTCGGCCGTCGAAAGGGAAAAACCTAGTCAGATAATCACGATAGTAGATTTGTCCCTTAAGGTTGCCATTGAGGACGTTACTGTGGCTGTAATCAAGGCTGACTACGGTGTTATTGCTGGTTTGGGGGGTATCAAGGTCCAGCCCGTCAATCGCTTGGGATCTCTGTCTACCGGCGATCGCCGTAATACTAGGATCAACGGTGAAATCAGTGTTTTGGGTGGCTTGAAAATGATTAATGGTAATTTGCAGGCGCTGTTCGTCAGTCATGTTGATGCCCAATTTACCCAAAACATTGAAGCTATTAGTGTCCGATACTCCTCCTTGGCCATTGGGATCGGGGGGAATGCGATTACCTAAGGCATCAAAAAATCCCCCAACGGATTCATAGGATGCGGTGAAAGCGTAGTCAGCATAGTCAAGGGTTCCGCCCACATATTGTTCCACCATCCCCCCTAGACTGTTGGATACACTGTCAAAATCGGTGTTAATGGCTAGGCGGGTGCTGGCTAGGAAGGGCTCAGGAGCAGGACCACGGGTGATGATGTTGATTACTCCTCCAGTGGCACCATCCCCATAAATGGCCGTTGGCCCCTGGATCACTTCAATCCGTTCAATGGCACTGGGAGCAATGGTTTGCAAATCTCGGAAGGCATTACGGTTGGTGGTTTGGGGCACACCGTCAATCAAAACCAAAACGTTACGTCCTCGCAAAGCCTGGCCAAATTGACTGGCACTCCCGGTGCTGGGGGCTAAGCCTGGCACTAGTTGACCCAAAATATCCGCCAAGGAAGAGTAAACCTGGGTTTGTTGCTCAATTTCTGCCCGTTCAATTACCGTCACCGACCGGGGAATATTAGCGATTTCCTCCTCTGTACGGGTGGCGGAAACCACAATTTGTAGGGCTTCACTTTCCTCTATCTCGGCGGTTGTCCCGGCACCCCCTGGTCGAATCAGCAATTCTAACCCTTGCGAGTTAGGCTTTACCTCCGCTTCCGGTGGCCCATTTACCCCCGTGATAGCTAAGCGCACTTGGTTATCGTTCATTTGGGTAACACTGACAAACGCAATATCAGCAGTGGGGCTCACTTCTTCAAACCCCTGGCCCCCAGGTAAGGCCATTAAAGTATTGGGAAGATCAATAATTAAGGCATTGCCTACCGTTTGTAGGTTCGGAGAGGCGATCGCCCCTCCCGCTGTCACCAAAATAATTTCTAACCCTGGCCCCGATGGCTCTAGACGCACTTCCTGCACTTGTACCAACGATGTCCCCTGATCCAGTTCCACTGTCACAGATGGGGATGGCTCACTAATAATTTCTTGAGCCCCCAGGGGCATAGCCATCGTTTCCATCACTATTCCAAGGGCGATCGTCCAGCCAAATCGTACTAATTTTGTTTTCATGTCACGTCCTCCCACACGTCAGTTACTTGTTGCAAATCTTTCTTGATTAGCTAGGAAAATTAGTGTAGATAGTTGTCTCTGGCCTTGTCTATCAAAAAAACGGTCACGTTGATCCAAAAACGGACTTTGAGGCAAAAAAATCCCCGGCTAACGGGAGAAACTCCCCTAATTTTCTTTGTTTGGGTAGATGGAAATCCTCTGGCTTTAACCGGGAGAGACTATCAATTACTCAGCATCCACTGTTTAGGGCTGACACCAAACTGTTTGCGAAACGCCGCGGAGAAGTGGCCTAAGTGGCTATAACCCACGTTGTTAGCGACTTCGGCGACAGTGTAATTGCCCTGGGAGAGCAGATCTTTGGCCTGGTGAAGACGTTGCTGGGTGAGATAACCGATTACAGAGGTGCCAAACAGTTCCCTAAAACCACGGCGGAGGGTACGATCACATAACCCCACCTGCTGGGCCAACTCTAAAACGGAAGGAGGGCTTTCCAGTTGGGCAACTAGTCTGGCTCTCGCTTCGTAGATCTTCTCAATTGTTTTTGGTTTCAAAGTGCCAGAAAATGGAGAAGAATTTTGGTCGGCCATAATGCTATGCAATTGAAGGGCGAAAAGTTCAAACACCTTGGCTTGGAGAAAAAAACGTCGCGTCACTCCGTGAAATGGACATTGGAGCATCTGCTGAGCTACTGTCCGCATTTCAACCGTAATGGCGGGAAACCAAGCCATTTTCCACTCATCCTTTTTGAGTAAAGCTTGGCCTAGGGATAGGGATTGCCCAACTAAAAATTGTTCTAAAATTTGGGGTTCGAGGTGGACGTTAATGCCTTCTAGGTAGCCCAATTGGCCATACCGTGCCACATAACCAGGGGAAAAGCCACTCCCGGAGACATAACCCTTCTTTGTCTCCAGAGTTGGATAGGTTTCCTCATAATCAACGGTCCCCGACAATAGGACGGTGAACTGTACTAAATGCTCGTGTACCGGTACTTTCAGTGCCCAGGGCTGGGTAAATTCCTTGTTGATCAAATCCAACCAAACCCCAGGGGAAAGTTCCAAGCAACGGGTACGGCCATGGCCCAGGCAAGCGGGCAGCCAGCGAATGGTTTCAAAACTGTCAACTGGAGTGGTGGTGTAATACTCAGGGTCAAAGGGAATTTGACAAAGCTCATCGTAGTCGGACTCGGAAAGAAGTAGGGTCATGGGCAGATGGGAAGCTGAATAAGCTGAAGTAGATTGAAAGAATTGATCAATCTATTAGTCTACTCCTAATGCAAATTATTCCTAAATATTTGATGGGTTTAATTTATTGAGCAAAGCCCTAACGGGCAAAATACCAGTGCAGTATATTTGTTGGAAAAATGTGCTATGGCGATTGGGACAACCTTGTGGATTATCTCAAAATGCTGAAGGGTCAACATATCCCATCGGCAATAGTGTTGTTTAATAGTTATCCCCATTTCCATTTTTCCTTTGGGGTTTTATGAAATTTATCAGAAAGATACTCTGAAGATAATACCGAAATTAAAATCATCATTTTACTGTGTATGCCCAGATTTCGAATTGTGCTTGAGACGATAACTCCACCTCTAATGAACCGTAATATTCATAACAAAATACTTCAAATTCCTTTATGGCAAGATTAAATGCTTCATCTGGAAGGAGCCAGCATAATCCATAGGCTCGTGATCTGTAAAAATGGAGTAGTTCTTGCACCTGATTGCTTACCGTCCATTCCTTAGCTGTCAAATAATTACACTGATACCCTTTATTTAGTAAATATTCATCTATATTAATTTTGTTAGTTACTTCTAATGATTGTTGTGAAGGCTTTGGCTCTTGATACTTAAGCAAAATAGTTTTGAAATGGTTCTCAAATTCTAGACGTGCAGGGGGAGTAACCCATTGAGCATTTAAATAAAAACCGTTTGGTTTTAGGACTCGATCAATCTCATCTAAAAACATACCTAAATTGGAAACAGCATGAAGCATATGAACCGTTAACACTACGTCGAAGCTGCTGTCTGGAAAAGATAGTTGCGATGCATCTTTATGGATCAACCTAAGATTCGGAGGAATACGGGGCAACTTTTGAGAAAATTGGCTAAGCATTTCCTGAGAAATATCAACACCAGTTACAGAATAACCACGTCTGACTAAAGGAATGACATTGAGCCCAGTCCCTACACCAGGCTCAAGAAAAGTAGTTTCGCTTGTTGCCTTCACTAGAGCGAGAATAAAATCTGCAACTTCTTCGGCAATTGCTTCTGTCATCCAGCGAGTTTGATCGTAAATGTCAGCAATTTTGCTGTAATAAACATTTTTTTTCATTTTTCCAATCCTGGTTTTGGAGCATTAGAAAATTTGCTGCTGATAATCTCATCATCAGCAGTCTTAAAATGCCTAGAACGTCACACCAATTTTTCCTACTACCGTAAAGGGAGCTCCGGGAGAAACCCTTAGATTAAAATCATCGGATTCCGATAAATATTGGGTATTAAACAAATTTTCAATGTTTAATTGTAATTCCCAATTTTCCCGACGGTAAAAAACAGCAGCATCGGTGCGGAAATAACTGGGTAACACAAAGGTGTTGTCCAAGTCCCCCTCCCGTTGATCAACATAAAATAGTCCTAAACCAAAGCCCAAGCCTTGTAAATTTCCCGATTGAATTTCATAGGTTGTCCAGAGGCTAAACTGGTTGCTAGGAACATTAGATAAAGTGTTGTCTACGATATCGGTATTATCTTGGCTTACAAAAGCATCAAGGTAACTATAACCGGCGACAATATTCCAACCAGGCAAAATTTCTCCCCCCAGGTAAAGCTCCACCCCTCGGCTAGTTTGTTCCCCTGTTTGAATGGTAAATAATGGATTAGCAGGATCAATGGTAGGAACATTTTGTTTCCTAATATCAAATGCCGAGAAAGTCACACTTAACTTGTCGGTAATGTCTGCCTTAACTCCCACTTCAAACTGGCGACCGGTCTGAGGATCAAACGTAGAGCCATCGGCGTTCAGGGAAGCGGCAAAAGAAGGATTAAAAGAGGTGGTGTAAGAGCCATAAAGGGAAACGCTGGGAATTGGTTGATAGATAATACCGACCCGGGGCGTTAATTGGTCATCGGTTTGGTTAAATTCCTCCCTAGGTTCGGTGAGGGACTGAGTTGACCGATTTTGGGTGGCGGAATCGTAACGGAGTCCCACCAATAGCTTCAGGTTATCGAATAAATCCATTTGATCCTGTAGATAAACCGCAAAGCGATTGACTTGATCATCACGGAAAAATTCTGGCGCGATGGGGAAAGGAGTATTGGTGTAAACCGGGTTGAAAACATTAATAGGGGCAAAGGTGTTGCTGAATTGAAATTCTGGAGTCTCTGTATCGTTACGATACTCCAATCCAAATAACACCCGATGTTTAACCGGCCCAGTGTAGAATTCTCCTACCAATTCTGCATTGGTGAAAAAACGCTGATAATTTCCTCCCCCATAATATTCAAATCGATTTAATTCCCCAGTATCTTCGTCAAAAAAGTCAAAGAGGGGCGCATAGCGGACGGGGGCGTAGGCCAAGTATTGCATGGCATGGCGTAGCTTCAAATTTTCGTTAAAATCGTGGTTGAAAGTGTAGCCAATTAGGTATTGATCTTGCTCAAATTTACTAAATCGCTCTCCCAAAAATCGATTCGATGGCAAGTCTGCGATATTTGGTGCTGGGATGCCTTCATCTAAGGTTTCCCGATTGGTTGTGTATTGTCCATAGATATTCAACTTCGTGTCTGGACCAATATTCCAAGTTAAAGTTGGTGATACAACCCAGAGATCACCGTAGACGAAATCTCGAAAACTGCCGGAGGTTTCATAGGAAACATTGAGACGATAATTAACTGTATCAATGGCTTCCGGTAGCAGAGGACCGGATAAATCCACATCTAAACGATAGTCATTATAATTACCAAGGGACACAGCCGCATTGTAATAAGGCTCATCCAAAGGTTTTTTGGAAATTAGGTTGATTGATCCCCCGGGTTCCCCAGCACCAAACACAATGGAAGAGGGGCCTTTGAGCACTTCTATTTGTTCGATGTCTGTGGTATTTAAGGGGGCTAAGGATTGATAGGGAATGCCATCACGAAAAATACTGTTGTTGACGGGAAATCCACGGATTAGAAAACCGGGACCAAAAACACTAGTTCCCCTGCCCCCGGCGGGGCTAACCCCTGGCACTGTTTGGAGGGCTGGTCCCAATTCGGTTACGTTTCGGTCTTGTAAGACCTGTTGGGGCACAACTTGAATGGACTGGGGGATATCGAGTAAAGGGGTATCTAATCCTGTGGCGGTCGAAGCACTGGGCACAAAGTAGCTAGCTTCCCCCTGCCCTTCTTGGGTGGCTACCACTTCAATTTCTGATTCTGGATTCTCAGGGGCGATCGCCGTGGAGGACGAAGTTAAGCTAAGCACTAAATTTTGGTCAACAGAACTCACTGTCACTTCAGGAAGATTATTATCAACGCCTGTCACCGTAATGCGGACTATGTTGTTTTCCCCTTGGGTAATGGCGATCGCCGCAATTTGGGGACTAGGATTTTCCTGGTTAAATTCTCCTCCGGGAATGTCCAAGAGGGCATCGGTCAACTCAATAATGAGCAGATTCCCTTGGGGATAAATCAGGGGTTGGAGCGGGATGGGGGAATTGTTGGCCAGTTCCAGCTCTAGACCCTTTTCTGTGGACTTTAAGTCAACTCCGGTAACCAAGATGGAGCCAACTTGAGCTTGTATTTTGGTTTGGGCCCCAGAATTATTAATTTGGGCCAGTATGGGCAAGGGGGCTACTAGCCCCGAACATAGGCAACATATGGTTAAGCCTAAGCTTATTTTGGTATTCACAATTGCTCCTCACACAAAAGTTAAAAAGTTTTATTGATTAAGCAAATGCTTAATTCTTTTTCAGTTTTTTTAGTTCTTAGGCGTGGCGGCGATCGCCAGGGAAACCCCCTTGATTTGGCGTACACCATCCATAACCTGCACCACTAAGCCATGGTTAACCTGTTCATCGGCCTTGATTACCACCAAACTATTGGCGTTATTTTTCGCCTTAGCCAGGATATTTGTTTGCAAATCTTTTAGGGGGATTGCCTGACCATCGAGAAACAGTTCACCAGTTTTTTTAACGGTTAGAATAAATTGCGGATTGGGGTTGCTTTCCGTGGTTTGGGCCGAAGGTAAGTTGACCGATAAACCGTCGGAGCGGCTGAGATACAAACTGGAGATGATGAAAAACGCCAGGATAGAAAAAATCACGTCAATCATCGGAATGATATTGATTTCGCCCTGGGCTTCAAACTCATCGGGAAGTCGCATACTCTTTTTCCTCCGGTTGGTTATGGAAACGGCGATATACCAATTCGATTTGCCCTGTTTGCTCCTGTATGAGGGCGAATTGGCGCAGATAGAGGGAACGGAACACGTTGGCAAATAGGAGAGTCGCAATGGCAACTACCAAGCCCATCACGGTGGACACCAATGCTTCACTGATCCCCCCGGTGACCCCCGAGGCATTGGCAGCGGTGGTACTGCCTAAACTCATGGAAGAAAAGGAACGCATTAGCCCCAAAATTGTCCCTAGTAAGCCCAGGAGAGGGGAAACGGTGATAATAGTCTGAAATAGGGTGTTAAATCGTTTTAAAAGCGGTAATTCTGCTTGGGTAGCGCTTTCCAGGGCCAGGCGAAACTCCGTTGGTGTGGCCCCCTCCAAACACAGGGCTTCGAGAAAAATTCGTGCCATGGGTAAATCCGCATTTTGTTTCAGCTTGGCGATCGCCCCTGGGGGATTACTGCGATAAAGCTTGAGCACATCATTTACCAACCGATTTTGCCGTAATTGGATCTGACTCCAAAAATAGGCACGCTCGATAATCAGGGCCACAGCTAACAGGGAAAAACCGAGGAGGGGCACCGCCACTATGCCCCCGGCCATAAAAACTTCTACCAACGTGATAACCTCTTAGGTTTACTCGACACAGTTAAGAGTAATTCTCAATTAATCTCCTTGCCTAGCCATAATAGCAATTGATAACTATTTTCAATAAATTAAATGGATAAGCAATAAGATTTGCTTAAGTGCAAACGAGTTTTCTAGGCTTTAAGGGCCTATATTCACGGTTGCAGAGAAAAAATCTTGGAATAAAAGAGTCAGTGGAGGTGTTTGATGTCGCAACTAAACGTCTATAATGCTATAGCTATTAATAATAATATTTCACATAATAGATGCAGTTCAGCCTAGGCTAGGGGCCACAATAATTGCCTGTCAATGCAAGAATTCCATGTCAATCTCTAATTTCTGCCTGACCCAAAGATCCCAGCAATACCAAAACAGCCAAAAGATCATCCTGGCGGGGGCGACCTGTTCCTTGTTAATCCACGGGGCGATCGGAGCGTTCTGGAGATTTCCCCTGGATGGTGATACTCCCGCCGTAGAGCCGATTGAATTTATTGTGGTGGACCCTTCTCCCATCCCAGAAGTCACACCGCCACCAACGGAGCAGAAAACTGAGCAGAAAAAAGTCGAACCTCTGCCGAATATCTCCCCACCACCATCCACTCCGGTAACTCAAGCAGTTTTACCGCCTCTGCCCCAAGCCATTATTCCCCCCGTCCCACCAGTTAATTCCCTGCCCAGTCCGGTGGTGGAAAATCCGATTTCCTTACCCAATCCATTGCCCCCACCCCATGCTACTCCAGTCCCCAATGCAGTGTCCCCCCCGGTGGACCAGGCCATTGCTCCCCCCACTTCAAAGGTCAATCCCCTCCCTAATCCAGTTACAGAAAGCCCCGCTTCTTTGACTCAGCCGGCCCAGAGTGCCTTTCGTTTGCCCTTTTCTTCCCTCCAGACTCCGGAATTTGCCCCGATTCCTGAGCAGGCCCCCGCTGTTTCCCCGGGGATTCGCCCAGCTACGCCCCAAAGTTTAGCCAACGCCCCAAGCCGACAGCCCGTATTTGGTCGCATTAGTTCCTCTGCCCCGTCCCAGGAAAATCCATCGACCAACCAGGATTCATTTACGGCGATCGCCAATGGTAATGCCGTTAGTCAAGGGGCCCCGCCGATGAAACCGGGGACAGCGACTAAACCCATTGCCAGTGGTGGTGGTAGCTCTGGCCCTAGTCTGGGCTCCGGCCAACCCAGAACAGAACGGCCCGGTGGCGGCAATGCAGGGGCAAATGTCGGTCCCATTGCGGCCAATCCTGTTGCTAGTAGTGCCCCTCCTAAACCGAAACCAAGCCCCAGTGCCCCCGCTAAGCCGGAACCGTTGAAGTGCGTTAGCCAATGTAAACCCAGCTATCCCTCCATTCTCCAGGGGGAAGAAGGCAGTGCCACAGTGCTGGTCTCCGTTGATGATAGGGGTGGTGTGACCAGCGTAACCATCACCAACGCCCACGGCAACAGCGAGGTCAACCGTCAGGCTTTATTGGCAGCCAGAAAAATGCAGTTTACGGCCCCCGCCAGTGGTCAGTCCAAATCAGTCCCTGTGGTGATTCATTTCACCGTTGCTGGTTCAGATTTTGATCGTCAGGCTCGGGAGCGTCGGCAACAGCAGGAAGAGTTGCGCCAGGCCGCCCGCAGAGCAGAAGAGGAAAAGGCTAATCAAGCCCGCCAAAGACAATTGGAGGAAGAGCGTCAAGCCCGCCAACGGCAATTAGAAAAAGAACGGGAAGAAAGACTGAAACAATTCTCCGTAGAATCCCAGCCCAGTCCCGTGCCGGCGGTGAAAGTTTCTCCTTCCCCCAGTCCAGAATCGCCTCCCGCTGCCGCACCAAAGACAGCTCCCGCAGTAGGGATAGATGAATTGGCGCCCGATCTGGAGCAGTCATCCGATTCCTAATTCCAACTCTCTGGGTTAATTAGGTAAAACTTGACTGTGAAATTTATTTAAAGTTAAAAGTTCGCCGTTTTAATAATGTTTAAATTTGCTCAAATTATTTTCCTAGCTGGCAGTATGGTCTGCTTAAGTTCCCTGGGTCATCAATCCCTGGCGGGCAATTTAACCCTGCCGGATGGTTCTAAATGTGAAGGACAGATTAGCAATGGTGCACTCAATGGCCAGGGTACCTGTCAATTTACCAATGGCGATCGCTATGAAGGTCAATTTGTTGAGGGTGAAAAAAAGGGGCAAGGGAAATATATTTTTGCTGATGGGGGCTATTTTGAGGGGGTTTTTGAAGATGATCAAATGGGGAGTAAAGGGGTGCGAGTCTATGCCAGTCAAGACCGTTACGAAGGGGAATTTGTTGACGGTCAACCCCACGGTCAAGGGATTTATACAACGGCGGCGGGTCTTCGTTATGAGGGGGAATTCGTTGATGGTCAACCCACGGGCAAAGGTACCTTTATTTATACCAATGGTGATCGCTGTTCCGGCACTGTTGTTCAAGGAGAATTGAACGGGCCAGGCAAGTGCGAGTACGACAATGGCGATCAATATGAAGGCACCTTAAAGAATGGACAACCCGACGGTGAGGGAATTTTTCGTTTTGCCGCCGGAGGAGAGTATGAAGGGGAATTTCAGAGCGGTGAATTTTCTGGGCAAGGCACCCGTATTTTTGTCAACGGCAATCGTTTCCAGGGACAATTTAAACAGGGGTTACCCTCTGGGCAAGGACAATACAATTTTGCCGATGGGGCCAGCTACCAAGGGGAAATCCGGAACGGACAACCGGCAGGGGAAGGCATCTATACCTTTGCTAATGGTAATCGTTATCAAGGTCAATTTGTTGCCGGTAAGTTTGCAGGGGAAGGTGCATTTATTTTTGCCAATGGCGATCGTTGCCAAGGACAATTTAGCAATAATCAACTCCAAGGTATGGCCACCTGTGACTATGCCAATGGTGATACGTTTGAAGGAATTTTTGAACAGGGTAAGAAAAATGGCAAGGGTGTTTATTCTTTTGCTGATGGTACCCGCCTAGAAGGGGTATGGAAGGATGATCAATACCAAGAACGAGGTTAACCTTAACCCTGATTTTTTTTAATTTCAGAAAAGTTTGTCGGGAATTGTGAGGTCAAGAAATTAGCCATTATTACCCTTGTGTTCAGGTCTCCATCATCTTGATTTATGCTCCTTTCGCCCCAGTCTAATCGACAAGTTTTAATGGCCTACCTAAGTCCCCAGTGGAGGCAAGTGCTGGCTTTGGCGATCGCCTTGGGGGGAAGCATTATCCTACAGGTTCTTAATCCCCAGATTTTGCGCTATTTCATCGACACAGCCATGGCCGGAGGGCCCCAAACCATACTGGTGTGGCTAGCATTGGGCTTTATGGCGATCGCCGTTGTGCGTCAATGGTTGGAAATCATCGCCACCTATTGCAGTGAAACCGTTGCTTGGACTGCGACCAATAATCTCCGCTTGAACTTAGCCCGCCATACCCTCAATCTCGATCTAACTTTTCACAAAAATCATTGCCCCGGGGAACTAGTGGAACGCATTGATGGAGACGTGGACGCCCTGGCCCGCTTTTTCTCCCAATTTGTGCTCCAAGTACTGGGCAATGGCTTGCTAGTGGTGGGTCTTCTAGTCGTGTTGTGGTTCGAGCAGTGGCAGGCAGGATTGGGTTTGACTCTTTTTGCCCTACTAGCCCTGGGCATCCTCAGCCGGTTGCAATCCTTGGCGGTGGGGCCATGGCAAGTTTACCGTGGCATCAGTGCTGATTTTTACGGTTTTATCACTGAATATTTAGCCGGTTTGGAAGACATTCGGGGCAATGGAGCGGTGGACTATGTCATGAACCGCTTTTATACATTGATAAGAAACTGGCTGAGGGCTTTTCATCAAGCACGGTTGCAGAGCACTCTACTGTGGGGCAGCACCGTTGGTCTATTCACGGTGGGCAATGCTATCGCCCTGGCCTTGGGCGCTTACCTATGGCGTGTACAGGGTATCACCATTGGTACAGTCTATCTTTTGTTTTACTATGCCAGTCTTCTCCAAGATCCCATTGAACGGATACGGGAAGAACTAGAACAGTTTCAACAGGCTGTTGCTAGTCTTTACCGCATTCAAGACTTCATTCGTCAGTCTCCGTCACCCCGATTGGGCAGATCCCAAGCTTTGCCATCGGGGTCACTTTCCGTCGAAGGAAAAAATGTGTGGTTTAGTTATCCAACCACAGCGAGTTTAAAACCTGGGGACGGCAACCACGAATTACCTGAGCACCGCCAAGGTCACCACCACGAAGATGCTGATTACGCTCTGCAGAATTTAACCTGGCATCTACCCGCTGGAAAAGTGCTTGGCTTGCTGGGGCACACCGGCAGTGGCAAAAGTACATTCGCTCGACTCTTGTTGAATTTTTATGCCATTCAGCGGGGCCAAATTCAGCTTGGCGGCATCAACATTAGAAACATATCTCGACGAGAATTACATCAGCGGGTCGGTTTTGTCACCCAAGACGTGCAACTGTTTCAAACTTCCATACGCAATAATCTGACCTTTTTTAATCACCACATCCCAGACCGATTGATTTTACAAGCTCTGGACGACCTCGGGTTGGAGCCTTGGTTGGCAACATTACCCCAGGGTTTAGATACGGAACTAGGCACGGATGGGGGAGGATTATCGGCGGGGCAAGCCCAATTGCTAGCTTTTGCCAGGGTATTTCTCAAAGATCCTGGTCTAGTTATCCTCGATGAAGCTTCGTCACGGCTTGATCCTTTGACAGAACAGTTAATTGAGCGGGCTATTAATCGATTACTAGAGCATCGGACAGGAATTATCATTGCCCATCGCCTGAAAACAGTGGAACGGGCTGACCAAATTCTGATTCTAGACCGGGGAAAAATGCTGGAATACGGCGATCGCCTATCTCTATTGTCCAATCCCCATTCCTACTTTAGACAATTGCTCAAATCTAGCTGAAATGAGGCGAAAGGATTGATTTCACAACCATTACGACCATTGCGACACCGACTAATTTACCCAGCTATGGCTTTGTTCATGGTGGTATTGGTGATGGCCTGCCAAGGTCAACCTCCAGAGGGAACAGGGCAAAAAGAAGCCGATTGTCCCATGGTGAGCCAAGGGGAAAACCAGAGTTGTGTACCAACAGAAATTAAGCGTCTTATTACTTTAGATGGGGCCGCCTTTGAATATGCGATCGCCCTTGGCCTGGAGCCGATCGCCACGGTGCCCAGCAATTTTCAGGCCCAACTGCCAGCTCTAATGACCAATGCCCGAAATATTCAAAATATTGGCAAGGGGGAACAACCCAATTTAGAAGCAATTTTGGGAACAAATCCCGACTTAATTGTGGGGCTAGATTCCCACCAAAGTATTTACCCCCAACTTAGCCAGATTGCGCCGACAGTACTATTTCCCTTTGAACATAGTGGACAGTGGAAAAAAGTTTTTGCTTCCATAGGCAATGCTCTCCACCAGCAGACCGCCACCCAGTCAGCCTTGGCCGCCTATCAAGCTCGCTCGACGGATTTTCGCACTCAAATGGGCGATCGCCTTGATAACCTCCAGGTTTCCGTCATTCGCCTCTATCCCGATGGCATTAACTTATATCTGAAGGATTCATTTGCCGGTACAGTGCTGCAGGATGCGGGTTTAGCTCGTCCCCCTTCCCAGAATATTAGTGCGGCAGAAGCTCAACAAAAATTTGGCAATCCTATCCAAACCAGAATTAGCCGTGAAGTATTGGAGCAAGCTGACGGAGATGTGATTTTTCTTTGGACAGGGGAAAACACTTCCCAGGGCAATGAGGAAGCGAAAAAACGACTGCAACAACTGCAACAGGATCCCCTCTGGGGTCAACTGAGGGCGGTAAAGGCAGGCAAAGTGTACGAAGTACCAAGCTATTGGATTGGCAGTGGACCGATCGCCGCTAATGCCATCCTCGACGACCTATATAAATACCTTCTTGGAGAAAATTAACCCCATGGCAAAGCATATTTTAGTGGTTTGTAAGGCTTGTGGTGCTAAGGCAGAAAATGACCATTCTAATTCTCCAACAGACGGTATTTGTTTGCTAAATAAGCTTCAAGAGTTACATCAAAGATGGGCACGCAAAGATGAATTAAAAATTGAGACCACTTCCTGTTTATGTATTTGTGACAGACCCTGTGCGATCGCCTATGTGGGCACCCATAAACCCACCTACCTTTTCGGGGATTTAGATCCAATCAATAGTGGTGAAGATCTAATCAGCGCTGCTGAACTTTACCTCGACAGCAAAGACGGCATGGTTCCAGCCTACAAACTACCTGAAGGATTGCGTTCTTGCCGGATTGCTCGCATTCCCCCTGCGCCCTAGCTGTATTCAGTGGATTGATATGCCACTGTGCACCAACGTCATTCTGCTGTTTACACCCCCACTTGCTTGGTGGTTTCCCATCGTCCATCGGCCATATAGTAAGCTGATACCATCATTTTGCTAGAAGCTGGAAGGATTGTTTTTTTCTGGCACTCTAGCTCAGTTTAATCGAGAAATGATGGGAAAAAATATTGTTTTTTAGTCTCTATTTCTAAGTCCATGATGAGAGTTCAGTCAAGGCTATGGCCTGGGCAACTCGCACTCTAATTAATGATCTGGAGATTCACTGCGGAAAGTCTAACGAGGAATTACCTATGGGATCGCCATGGCAAACCTGCCGACGAAATTGGCGATCGGGATGAAATAAGGGTAATGCTCAGCTATGAAACCGTGCAGCAGATCAACTTGAATTCTTCATAGTTTCTTCAACAAAGTCTTCTCTTAAACGGAAGCAATTATTGTAATTTCAGATACCGCTGTGTTTCCCTATGACAACCGCATCGACTTCACCGAGACACAGAGCAATGGAGCGTGCCAATTTGCTTCCAGAGAACACGGATTTCTTGGCCAATGTGTTAAAGGGATTTTATGATAAGCAAAATCCTCTCATAAGAGCGGCTCCCAAACCCAGACTTGCAGTCTTACAACTTCTAAAGCTTTAAACCTTAGCCTCTTCATGGACAGAAACGCTCACAAGGAGGAATTTAGTTACGCCTACATCCACGCTGTCGCGGCAGCAGCAGGTTACTCATGTGCTAATGCCACTCGCCTTCTGGATATGGAGGGTATCGACGTAACGATCACCGCTCTTGGCGTTCAGGGCACAAGAAGATGTCCTCGCATAGACATTCAAGTCAAATGTACTTCTAGGGATGACACAGTTCATAAAGATGCTATTCACTACCCTCTTGAAGTTGCAGCTTATAATAATTTGAGATTCGACGACCCTACAATTCCCTATATCTTAGTTGTAGTGCTAGTTCCTGATGATCTTGATAAATGGCTCTTGCACTCTGAAGATGAACTTTTGCTAAGACGTTGCGGATATTGGAAGTCCCTAGCAGGAGAACCAGAAACTCGAAATACAACATCAATTACAGTCCATGTACCACGAGCAAATCTGTTTACTCCTGAATCTTTAAAGAATTTCATGCAAAACTTTGGTATAGGAGAGACAGTATGAATTCTATGGTATTTGCTCCTGACATTATTAAGGACCTGAGTCCATCTAAAATTGCAGATTATCTTCGTGATCATGATTGGTATGAGCAAGAAAAAATATCCAGCAAAGCATCAATTTGGGTCAAGAATTGTGACTCTGATGGTGCCTTTGAAATCTTATTGCCTTTAAGGTCTGATGCACCAGATTTTGTTCGCAGGGTTATTGAAATTCTAGAAACACTGGAAGTCTCTGAGAGACTTTCAAAATCACAAATATTAGATGAATTAACAGATGTAAATCAAGTTGCTAGAAGAATAGGGCGGGAAGTTATCAAATTTGCGTTATCATTTCCCAACTATTATGGTTCCGAAGCTCCAATTTCTTCTTTGGGTAGTATTTTAAGTTCTCTTCAGGACACCATTAATGGGATTGCTCAATCCTTAGCAATCCAAGAAATCATGACTAGGGAGCAAAATTCTGCAGTAATGGATGCAAAACTAGCTCGGAAAAAAATCTCTCCTGACTTGGCTCGTGAAATGGAGTTAAGTGCCTTTGGTAGTTTTAAAGGATCCTTTGGCTTAAAGCTAGTTTCTGCACCTGCTAACTTAATTGAAAGCAATCTGGTACCCAACTCACTTAAAGAGTTCATTGATTTAATAAGAGTTGGAAGTGAAGTTGAAGAACTGAGAGGACATTTATTTAAGTTGAGAAGTAAATCAGCCAGAAAGTATGTGAAATTTTTGAAATCTTTGGCAAATTCAAATGCAGGTTTGTATGTTGAGTGGGGATCAATACAAGCAAGCTATGGAGGCTCTGCACGGCTTACGGTTGAAGCCACGAAAGATGCTCTTAGAGCAATTAAAGAAATGAAAACAGAGAGTGTCAGAGATTTTAGAGCATCAGGTCGACTCACACAAGGTGATATAAAGACTAAACACTTTAAGTTTGAAGATGATCAGGATAATGAATATGTTGGTTACATCAATGATGATGCTATGCCGTCATCTGGAATCTTATCTCTTAACCAAGACTGTGAAATTATGCTGCAGGAGAAAACCATCAATTTTTTCATCACAGATAAAGTAGAAACACGCTACACAATCACAAGCCTATCTTTCCCAGGACAAACAGTAACAGGGCAAACATCTTTATTTTCCTGATGTAAACTACTCAGCAGTAAAAAAGAGTTAACTGATGAGCATATTACAGATGTTATCTATGGCAATCCTAGATGGAACCGTCAAACTCTGTGCTTATGCAATGCTGGTCAAGTTTCTAGTTTTTTCCAGAATCATGCCAGATTACTATCGTGTTGAAATTTTTGTAGTTTACCTACCGTTTTACTATTTCCGTTTGTCAGCCGGTGGTGTGGTGATGCGCCAACGTACGAGGAATTGATCAATGCGTTGCAGAATTTGCCGGTCTTTTTGGGGTAATAGTTCCTCATCCGGGGGAGATTTTTGCAAAAAGCTAAATGCTTGGCGGATGTGTTCTCCATTAGTAGCCACCGGCGCTGAAAAGTGGCAGGAAATCAGGGTTTCCACCGGCCAACTAGCAATTTTTTCTGCCCATTGCCATACGGCTTCCGGTTCCCGGTTGAGAATTAGCTCTTGCAAAATGGGAGCTACTCGGACTTTGCCGCCGCCCCACAGGATTTGAAAAGTGTTTTGCCAATCTTGTCGCCACCGAAATGGGTACAAACCAAAATAATTCTCCCGACGGCGATCGCCAACTTGTTTCGCCTCTTGCCACACCTGGTTCCAATTGGGAACTTCTAGGGTACTGGCTTGGAAATAGAGGGCAAATAAACAAATGCGTTGCCATCCTTTAGCCCGATTAGCGGCCGTATCTTCCAGGCGATCGCCAGCGTTATCCCGCGCATGAAATATCAGGGGAGTGGAATCTAGTTCCAACACTGGGGGGGGATTTTCCGACAAAACCAACAGGGTGTCCGTCACCAGCAAACTATGGCTAGACCAATGGAAAAAAGCCACTTCACCAAATTTCCCTAACTGTAAATCCAACGGCCCTAGGTAAGCGTAATCAAATTCTCCGGCAAAGGGAGTTTCGCTACTATCAGCGGGCAAAATTTTCGTTCGATCGCCTGGAAATCCCAACCAACTGAGAGGTAAATTAAGGGGAAAACTCCATTGGCCTGGGGCTACATACACCGTTGCTTCTGGACAATGGCGGGCTAAGGACGGTACATTGGCCTTATGTTCTAACCCGGAAATGGTGGGTAAGATAATATACTTAACCGGGCCATGTTTGGTTGTTAGTTGCCCCAACAATTGTAAACACTCTTCCGTGGGGGCAATGGGAGAGTAAATTAGCAATCCCCCCGTGTTCAGGCGCACCACCGTCATGCGGATGGGTACTACCACATAAAAAATTCCCTGTACCTGTTCCAACACCCAGATAGTGTCCGGTACCACTTCCCGCAACAAAGTCTGCCTTTGGCTGTAGGGATAAATGGGCACCAGATACCAGTAGGGCCAGCTCTGACTAGGACTGGGCTGGGAAGATCGGGAAAAGGACTGCCGCATCGTCACCGAAGAGGATGAAAAATTGAAAAATTATTCAGATTTGGAAAAACCTAAGCCATTTTCTGCGCCGTAGCGCTCCATAAAGCGCATAAAACGGTCCCATTCCGGTTGGGAATTGAGGATCACCGTGGCCTCGATCGCCGTGGGGCGGCCATTGATAAATTTGCCCTTTACTTCCCTGGTGATCATTTCCCCTTCATCGTCGATTAAATACATGCCGGTAATATCATCGGTGCTTTCTTTCGCTAGAATTGTCGGTTCCAAGAAATAGAATTTTGCCATGCCGGACTGCCCATTCTTCGACCTGCTGAGGCGCACCTCTGGGACAACGGTTTCTGCAACTCCCTTGGAAAATTGAATTTCAGCCATGTTTTTTTACCTTAATGACATTAATTTCGTTAACTCCCCATCATGGCATAGATCCCGGTAGTGGCCGAAAAAACACCCCCATGGGACTACTCGAAACCCAAGTTCACCACCTGCTCAAAGCCCAACAGCGCCAACAAACCATTCCCCCCTGGCCCCATTCGTTGACCATGGGTCGTTTGGTATCCCGGGCCCTGCGACTACGGCGATCGGCCTTGATTCAAACTGGTTGTTTGCCCCCCACCTACGGCCCCAGTTATCTATTGCCCTGTTTACTTAGTGATCAGCCCATTCGTCTGGTCACCACCCTCAAACGTAAGCAAGATTTAGAAACAGTTATTTTACCGGCTTTGCAAATTGCCCTACAAAGCAATGATGCCGATTTAGCCATCACCTGGCCGGAAATTGTTACTCCCGACCAATGGCTACAGGAAAATTTAGGGTCATTCCCCCATATTGCCCCCGCCTTAACGGCGATCGAACAGGTAGAACATTTAGAAAATTGGACCAGGGATTTTCTTTCCCATCACCTAGATTGGAGCACTCTCCAACCCCTCTTTGCCCAAACTCCCCAGGGCCAAGACCAGATTCTAACCCATTGGAGCCGCCTCAGTCAGTCCCTCTTTGCCCGCCCCCTCAATCCCCATGGTTTTTACCCCCTGGATGGGGAAGAATTACAGGAGTTAAATCAGGCGGTAACGGAACAGTTGACGATTAGTCAGGGTGAAAATGCCATTAAGCAAGAAAATATTCAGAAAATTCAGCAGTTTTGGCAGTTTTGGCAAGAACAAACCGATAACCATCTCCTCTGGGCCGAAGTGGACCGACAGCAGGGCAGAATTAGCCTCCACGTTAGTCCGGTCAACGTACAACCCTGGCTACAGCCGATTTGGCAAAGCTCCGATCAAGGTCAGGGAGATTTTATTGATGGAGGCCAAGACAGCGATCAAGCCGCCTTTGTGCTCATCGGCAGTTTTTTAGACGCTGAGAAAACCGCCCCCACCTATTGCAAAACCTTGGGTTTGGGAAATTTACTCTGCCTAAAGTTTTCTCCCCACCGTCTGCAGGATGCGTTAACCATTTACCTCCCCGATCGCCTACCCTTACCCAATACCCCAGCCTTCCAAACCACTTTGCTAACGGAAATCGAACGCATTTTGACGGAAATTATGGCGGTGCAACCGGACACCTTTGTGGTGATTTTGCTCGATGATCTGCCGCTCAAAGCCCAACTGGGCAGTCAACTAGCAGCCAAATTAGGCTCTGGAGTGAAAGTGGAACCCGCTCCTAGCTTAGCTCCAAGTATTTTGGTGGCGGGTTGGCAATACTGGTGCGCCCAAAGGGAACAGTTTCCCCCACCGGCCCTGCTGATTTTAGGCACTTTACCCATTCCCTCCCTGGAAAATCCTCTGGTGGCCAAGCGAGTACAACACCACAAACGCCACCATCAAGACTGGTTTCGGGACTATTTACTACCAGTGGCATTGAAAGATTTACAGCAGGCAGTGTTACCCCTACGGGAGTCCGGCGGTTGGTTAGCTATCTTGGATGACCGGGTCAATTCCCGCAGTTACGGCCGGGAAGTGCTCAAAGCCCTAGCGCCCTACGGCAAAAGGACTTATTTTGATCCCCAGGATTTGCCCCAGGTGACAACAGCTCAGAAGTGATTTCTAAAAAAAATATAAAGAAAAGAGGATAGGAGAAATCTATTTTTGAGAGTTTCACAAGCATTTCTCCTCACTGGAGGTGGTCTATGTAGACCAAGGGTATTGAGAGGAAAATTTTGCTTGGGCAATGAGGCAATTGTGTGGAGATTCAGTGCGAATTGGAGTCGTTAAGCGTTCATCCAAAGAATTTGAACTTTTAGCCAAGCGTTGGGTGATAGAGCGTACTTTTGGTTGGTTAAATCGCTATCGGCGATTAAGCAAGGATTGCGAACTTTATACCGAAATAAGTGAAGCAATGATTTATGGTGTCCTCATCCGTATAATGCTTTCTCGTATTACCTCTTAATTTTTACTTTAGAAACTAGCTCTTAATATTGGGATAATTTTGTTGATGGGTGGTTGAAACTACAATTTTTCCAGTGTGGTTGGTCATAAATTAGTCAGACAATCAAATAATTAAAGCAACTTAGATCAGATTTTTAGCAATAACTGTTGAGCCCATTGCCCGCTAGCTATCCGAGCTGTGATGGTAGATAATTTTGTGGGTAATTTGACTGTGGCTATAGAAGGGTTTGGCTGCGTGCAAAATTTCCGTAACCCAGTTGAGGGTCATGATGGCGTCTAAATAATCTCCCCTACTATTCTTGGCGATGGGATGATCGAGGAAGGCAACTGCCAATTCTTGCATTAACGCCCTAGCAGTGCCGCTCCCATAGGAACTTTCGTCTGATGATTGCTTATGAAAGTCCCAGTCAATAATCCAGGTAAGAATTTTTGCTTTGGCTTGGTTAACCCGATAAGCTTTGATGCGGTGGGTGTATTTGGTGATATCAACATTGCGTTTTTGACGAATATATCGGTCTGCTTTGCGGAGATAACCTTTGCTCGCTTCTTGTAAAATTTCTTGGTCTAACATTTTATTGAATTCCCGCAGGTTATCTAGGGTAATAAGAATAGAACCAACGGAAGTTTGATATCGTACTTGGAAAGCGGCAATGGTAAATTCATGGCTGGGAGGCAGTCGGTATAATTCCCCTTTTTGATCCAAGGATTTTTTGATCAAACTAACTTTGTCTACAGATGAAGCTTCGGCTTTGGTTTGGCGGTTAAGAATGGTATCTAACCCTTGCTGCACCAAGGACTCAACTTTCATACTACTTAGCTTTGAAAGATCAAAGTTCATTTTAACTAAACCAACTGGTGAATGGGAGGAAAAAGGTAGTGGAAAAGGGAGAATTTTAGTGTGGTATTTTTCTATCGTAAAAAGATATTAAAGATGCCACCAACTAACCCTTCAAATAAGATTTCTCCGTTCCTACTTTAGCAATTGAATTTCTTATTTGGAGCCATTGCCTGGGGAATAAAAAACTAACTAGGGTGGGCAAAGAGCCATTATTCAGTTCAAAAAATTATCCTCAATACCCATTTGACTGGGCGCTTGTCAAGAATCGTCCTCTTATGGAGGAGGGCTAGGGAAATTTGACATCACTTTCAAACTTTGTCAACACGCTCTAATTTGGGCGAAACGAACTGTTACTGAAAATTTTCGTTAACCTTGGAATCAGTTCGCCAAGTTTTAGCCATGAAATACGTTGATGAATATCGGGATGCCCAGGCGGTGGCCCATTACCGTCAGGCGATCGCCAGGGAGATAACCAAACCTTGGACGCTGATGGAGATTTGCGGCGGCCAGACCCACAGCATTGTCAAATATGGGTTGGATGCTTTGTTGCCGAAGGATTTGACTCTGATCCATGGCCCCGGATGTCCTGTGTGCGTCACTCCCATGGAATTAATTGACCAGGCTTTGTGGTTAGCTAGGCAACCGGAGATCACTTTTTGTTCCTTTGGCGATATGTTGCGGGTGCCCGGCAGTGAGATGGATTTGCTGAGCGTTAAAGCCCAGGGTGGAGATGTGCGCATTGTCTATTCTCCTTTGGATTGTTTGGCGATCGCCAGGGAGAATCCTAATCGGGAAGTGGTATTTTTCGGAGTAGGTTTTGAAACTACAGCCCCTGCCACGGCCATGACTCTGCACCAAGCTAGGACCCAAGGGATTAGCAATTTCAGTTTACTTTGCGCCCATGTATTGGTGCCCCCGGCTATGGAGGCTTTATTAGGCAATCCCAATTCCCTCGTGCAGGGCTTTTTGGCGGCAGGGCATGTCTGTACGGTGACCGGGGAAAGGGCCTATCAACATATCGCTGAAAAATACCAAGTACCCATTGTCATCACTGGCTTTGAACCTGTGGACATTATGCAGGGCATCTTTGCCTGTGTGCGCCAACTGGAGTCGGGACAATTCACCTGCAACAATCAATATCGGCGATCGGTCCAACCCCAGGGCAATGCCCATGCTCAGAAAATTATTGACCAAGTGTTTGAGCCAGTCGATCGCCATTGGCGGGGTTTGGGATTAATTCCGGCCAGCGGTTTGGGTTTAAGGCCAGCATTTGCCCCCTGGGATGCCGCAGTTAAATTCGCCAATTTATTGCAAACCATGGCCCCAACGATGGGAGAAACAGTGTGTATTAGCGGGGAAATTTTACAGGGACAACGGAAGCCCAGCGATTGTCCAGCCTTTGGTACTATCTGCACCCCAGAACAGCCCTTGGGAGCACCCATGGTTTCTTCGGAGGGGGCCTGTGCCGCCTATTACCGTTACCGCCAACAGGTGCCGGAAACGATGAAAGTAAGTTAAACGTTAAATTTAGGGCTAGAAAGTGCCAGTACTGATTTCTGCTTCAAGTACCATCTGCAAAATTCTACCAACTGGTCAGCTCACTGTTGGTGAAATGATAAATGCCCCGGGCCCGTTGTTCCGTCAAAGCGGCGATCGCCATTATTTTGTTAAGGTGTTTCATGTATTAAAGAAAGCTTACTGCTCTGTATTAATCATTTTTGAGTTGACTCGTGTATTCTATTAGTCAATTTTGAGGGTGGATTGGGTTAATGAAAGCAGAAACAGTCATTGCAGCCTACAAACAAGGTCGTCGTGATTTTCGAGGCGAATCATTATCTGGGTGCAATTTTGAACGATTTGCCAAGAAGTTGAAAAACGGACAGCGGCAAGGGGTGGATTTAAGTGGAGCAGATTTTAGTGGTTGTGATATTCGTGGCACAAATTTTAGTTACGCTAACTTGAATGGGTCAAAACTTAAACAGACAACCTGTGGTTACTCTTTATTTTCACTTATTAATTTACTCGGTCTGCTACTTCTATTGCTGATTTTCGTTATTTCTTATCATAGTTTTTCCAATATTGCATTGAAAGAAATTGAAATTAAGTTGGGCATCAGTGAGGAGTCATTTTATTACCATTTAATTAGGTATATAGTAGTTTATATTTTATTTTTTTGTCTTGTTTATACATCCTTAGTATTATGGTTTATATCTCAAAAATCCAGAAATAAACTAGTATTTAAAAACCATATAAATAGATCTACTTTCTTTATCATTCCTTCTATTTTTTTGATTTTCTTGATCTTGGTATTTCCCTTATTGATTGATAGGGGATCATTGACAGAATTTATTTTTACTTTGATTTTCTTGTCAATTAGCCTCCTTCAAGTTTTTGTTTTTTTTGTTATTAGAATTATCACGAATATTATATTTCATTTTATTATTGAAATTAATCGTAAGCTGACATTATTGACAAGTATATTTTTTATAGCCATGCAAAAAATAGGAGACTACATATCTGATTTTTTTATCGATGATAATAAAGTTACCATCTTAACTAGTTCGACTTCTTCTATGATTCCATTACTCATACTTGTTTTTATTGTTCTAGTTTATGATCTCTATTTATTTGATGATTCTGTCTGGAACTATGAAGTCAGGGTTGCGAAAATGATTTTTACAAGATTTGGAACTAGTTTCAAGCAGGCTAATTTACAAGACTGTGATTTTTCATATGCAAATTTAAAATGTTGTAATTTCAGTGATTCTTTAATCAATCAAATTTGTCTGAATAACTCCCAAAAAGCTTATTTGTCATATTTTGGATCTCCTCCTTTGAGATCAAATAAGGTTATTTCTTTAATGTGTGACTTAAATGGTGGAATCAATTTAAACTTGTCTCATGAAAACATGAGTAATTTGAATTTAACAAATGCACAGCTTGAAAATTGTGATCTATCTTATGCAAATTCAAGAAAAACTGTTCTCATTAATACCAACTTAAAAGGGGCTAACCTTACTGAAGTCAATGCCGTTCAATCGAACTTTCACCAAGCCGTTCTTACTGCTGCCTGTTTGGAAAACTGGAATATCGACAACACTACCATTTTGGACGATGTGGATTGTGATTATATTTATCTACGTAGCAATGAAAAAGAACGCCGACCCAGCAGTGGCAAATTTCAACCCAGCGAATTTACCAAACTGTTTAGAGAAGTGTTTGATACCGTGGATCTGATTTTTCGAGGAGGAATAGATTGGCGGGCTCTAGTGAACACTCTGCAAGAAGTTCAGGTACGAAATGGAGAGATCCCGCTAGAAGTACAAGCTATTGAAAACAAAGGGGACGGCGTTTTTGTAGTCAAAGTTCATGTCCCGCCCGACGCTGATAAAAGTAAACTTCATGCTGAATTAACGGAAATCTATCCACAACAACTCCAAGTTATTGAAGCTCAATATAAACTCCAGCTTGCCACCAAAGATAGCCAAATTGACGTTTACAAAGAACAGCTAAACCACGAACGCCACCAAAACACCAACATGATGGACATCCTCAAGATCCTTGCCAGTAAACCCACTAATATTGAAATTAAGCAAACTAACCAGGATCACAGTCAACAGATCGATGTCGGTCGAGACATGACCATTGACGCTGATCAGTCCACCGTTAATCTTCGTGATTTGATTAATTCCAATTTGAGTCATGACACCGAATAAGTCAAACCCCAAATAAATCAGTGATTCTCCGACAATAAATGGTGAAACCAAACTTTTTTACTAAACTATGTAGGGTGTAAAGGAAAGTTATGATTAACGGCAATAGAATAGAGATTTAATCAGTAAATTGGTCAGCAATGACCAGTTTTTTTCAATTAACTTCGAGTGTACAAAAGACTATGAACTAAACCAACGATAAAAGCCAAAATATCAGCGTCGGCAACGATTTTAACATCAACGCGACTCAGTCCGTTGTCAATCTGCGGGACATTATTGGTACTGTTAACAGCACTATTAAGCAAATTTCCAGCACCGCTGATCACAATCAGGATGAACTAAAGCAATTACTACAAGAGTTGAGCACAGCCATTGAAATGGAAGCCAAGCTAGACGACGATGAAAAAGTGGAAGCGGCCAATCAGGTTAAAAAAATTGCCGAAGCGGCCCAAAACCCAGACGATGTGGGACTTACAACCAAAGCAAAACGGGCTGTGAGATTTCTAGAAACGATCGCCAACGGCTTAGAACCTGCCAGCAAATTAGTTCATGCTTGTCAAAACGGGTTGCCGTTAATTTTGGGGTTACTGGGTTAGTGGTGAGTTGCTATGTTTATGGATCTCCCGTGGAGCAGCCTATGATCACAACATCAGTACAGGTTGACAATCCTGATAATTTTAATTTTTCGCTAAATTTTGGAATCAAACCATCATTTTTGTCGGTGTAACGTCTGCTGATAATCGCCCCGTAAACCTTAAAAAATTCCTGCCATTAGCCCTTCCTGGAGCATGGCCCGCAATGAAGCTCGCCAATGGGGAGGGGCAGACCCCAAAGCTCGTACTATTTTTTCATGGGATAAAACAGAATAGGCTGGCCGTCGGGCCGGGGTAGGATAGGCCGCTGTGGCAATGGGCACCACCTGACGCACCTTAAGGGGAATACCTAGATTTTCAACTTCCTCAAAAATAGCCACGGCAAAATCGTACCAACTCGCCACCCCACTGTTGCTGTAGTGGTAAATGCCTTGGGCCCGTTGTTCCGTCAAAGCGGCGATCGCCTCGGCCAGATCCTTTGCCCAGGTGGGCCCACCAATTTGATCCGCCACCACCCTCACTTCTTCCCGTTCTTTGCCTAAACGCACCATGGTTTTGACAAAATTGCCCGATCCATGGACTCCATAAACCCAGGCAGTGCGGACAATAAGAAAATTACAACCACTGTCGGCAATGGCTATTTCCCCCTGGAATTTGCCTTGGCCATAAACCCCGAGGGGATTGGTGACATCTGTTTCTCGGTAGGGAGAACTCTGGCTACCATCAAACACATAGTCAGTGGAAATATGCACCACATAGGCACCGATTTCCTTGGCCACTTTGGCGATCGCCTGGGGAGCAAGGGCGTTAACTGCGTAAGCTAATTCTGGCTCTGTTTCGGCCCTGTCCACAGCAGTATAGGCGGCGGAGTTGACAATGATGTCCGGGGCAACAGCACGAATTTTCTCGCCTAGGACATCTGGCTGGGCCAAATCAAAGCTAACCCTAGTTGCTTCTTGCACTGAACCAAAACGGGACAAAGGAATGGCTAATTCTCGCCCCACTTGTCCCGCTGAACCTAATAACAGGATTTTGCTCGCCAACCCAACTAAGCTCCCAGGGAAACTTCTGTGCCAATGGGGCAGGCCACATTAGTGCCCCCCAAACCGCAGTAACCATTGGGATTTTTCGCCAAATATTGTTGGTGATAATCTTCAGCGTAATAAAAATCCGGGGCTGGTAAAATTTCTGTGGTAATTTCCCCGTAACCCACCTGTTGGAGAGCTTGCTGATAGGCTTGCTTCGATGCCAAAGCGGCCTGTTGTTGGGCTTCGGAATAGGTGTAAATGCCAGAGCGGTATTGGGTACCCACATCATTGCCCTGGCGCATGCCCTGGGTGGGGTTATGGCTTTCCCAAAAAACTTTGAGCAATTGGTCGTAACTTACTTGCTGGGGATCAAAGGCTACTAAAACCACCTCATTATGGCCAGTCATACCCGTACAAACTTCTTGATAATTGGGATTGGGAGTATAACCAGCCGCATAACCAACAGCGGTGCTGTAAACTCCAGGGATTTGCCAAAATTTGCGTTCTGCTCCCCAAAAACAGCCTAAACCAAACAGAGCCGTTTCCATTCCCTGGGGAAAGGGAGCTTTGAGAGGATTGCCGTTGACAAAATGCTTATCTGGCACGGGCATAGTGGCCGATCGCCCGGGTAATGCTTCATTGGGGGCAACCATGGCAGTTTTTTTACCGAATAAATCGAAGAATCCCATAATGCTTAAGTTGTTGTTATTTATCTAGTGCGGATAATACTGAACGAAGCTTTGACCAACTGCTTTGACTCCGCCTCTGAACTAGTGTAACGAAACTGTTACAAATCCGAAGTGTTAAGCCCGGATGTATTCGTAGGCTTCCACATATTGGAGCCCTGGTTTATTCCAAGAGTAGTCGTAGGCCATGCCCTGCAAGGCCAAGGTTTTAAAAGCCACGGGATCATCCTTATACAAGGCGATCGCCCGACTGAGGGCCGTTTCCAGGGCATACTCATCCGGTTGATAGAAAACAAAACCATTACGTTTCTCCGGGGGATGGTTCTGATCATAATCCCGGTCGAAAACAGTATTTACCAAACCGCCTACTCCCCGCACCACCGGAACGGCCCCATAACGCAGACCAATCATTTGGGTCAAACCACAGGGTTCGTAGTTGCTGGGCACCACAATAATGTCCGCCGCTCCGTAAATTAAGTGGGCCAGCTCCTCGTCAAAGCCCAACTCTAGATGGACATTGGGGTTATCGTTGAGATGTTGTTTTTCATGCCAGAACCATTTGCTCAGATTGGGTTCGGTGGCGGAGCCGAGCAGGACAAATTGCGCTCCCTGGCTGAGGGCGTAGTAGATGGAGTGATGCACCAAGTGCACACCTTTTTGTCCATCCAAGCGGCCAATAAAGCAGAGCATGGGTTTTTTATCATCCGTTTCTAACAGTAATCTTTCCCGTAACGCTTGCTTATTTTTTGCCTTATCGCCAAAGGTTTTGACACTGAAGTTACTCGCCAGTAAAGGATCAATTTCTGGGTTCCACACTTCGTAATCCAAACCGTTCAAAATACCGCCGAATTTTTGCTGATGGATTTCCAGGGTATGGCCCAAGCCACAGGAAATATCGGAAAAACGGGCTTCCCAAGCATGGTGGGGGGAAACGGTGTTGACATAGTTGGAGTAGACAATGCCCCCCTTCATGAAGTTAATCGCATTGGGATTGAAATTATCCTGCAGGCGATCGTAGCTGAAATAATAACTGTCATTATTAAGCCCAGTGGCGTGGAGAATATTGGCTCCAGCAATGCCCTGGTGTTTGAAATTGTGGATGGTGTAACAAACCCGTTGATGGTCCATGCCGTGGAAACGATAAATTTCATACAACAACACTGGCACCAGTCCCGTTTGCCAATCGTGGCAGTGGATAATGTCTGGGCGTTTGTTACTGCGTAGCAAAAACTCCATGGCCGCCTTGGAGAAAAAGGCAAAGCGCATATGGTCGTCTAGAGCGCCATAATAATGACCCCGATTAAAAAAGTTATCAGAAGATTTGGGCTGAATGAAGAAGCAGAGCCTACCGTGAACCCAGCCACAAAAAACATCACAGAAGATTGAGCTTCCATACCAGGGCACCTCTAGGTTGCGGTAAGCATCGTGTAAACCCCAGATGTGGTCATAGCGCATGCAATCGTACATGGGTAGGATTAGCTCGACGCAATGGCCCCGCAGTTCCAATTCACGGCTTAGGCCGTAAATAACATCCCCCAATCCCCCAGCCTTAATGACGGGGGCGCATTCTGAGGCAATTTGAACGATGTACATAGAGGCTCCTGATAGCGGTTTTTTCTCGACGGCGATCGAGTTGATTGTATTTTCCTATATTGCCTCTCCCTTGCAAGCACTGGAGGAGAATTCCCATGGCCAAGGGGCGATCGCCACTGGAGATTAAAGGATTAAGTTAGTCCAATGACAGCTTGACTCACTACCCATTTTTGGTCATGGGCCTGGCTTTTTTTGAACCCAAGAATGAAAAACTAACCGCAGTGATGATGTCGTAGCAGTAATGTTTCCACCAAGCATTGGGCGGTTGTAAGCCGTTCTGGATCGTTAGACTGGGCTACCCAGGCGGCCAACTCATTCAAGGAACCATTGACCAAATGGGCAAAACCCTCAGCATCGACGGCGTCAAGTTCTCCTTCGGAAACGGCGGTCTGAATCGACCCATTGAGCAAACCAAAGCCATATTGATCAATTTCGGTGAGGTCATCCGCTGCTAAAACTGCGGGAGCTTCCACAAATACCAAGCGCCGCAGTTCATCCTGCTGGGCAACTTCCAGAAATGCTCGACAGCCGACGATTAACTGTTGCCAATTATTATCTAGGGGTTGAACTTTCGTTTGGATATAGTCGGTGATTTCTTCGTAGGCCTCGACGATCACAGCTTTAAACAGCCCCCGCTTGTCCCCGAATTGATGATATAAAGCTCCCCTGGTAATGGCTAGCTCACTGATAATTTCTTCGGTGCCAGTGGCGGCGTACCCCTTGGTGGCAAACAGGTGACGGGCCCGGTCAAGGATGGCGCGGCGAGTGCGTCGAGTTTGTTCTGCTTTGGTTAACTTAGCCGGCATGGTGGATGGATTTAACATTCAGACAGTATGTATCTTGACAAGAAAAAAAACTTCCTCTACTTTTGAGATACATACAGATTGTATCTTTTACGCAAAACTTTCCCCAAGGGGTCGTGATGTCAACCACGCTAAATACCCGTCAAGCAACCACTGCTGACATTCCATTTCTGGCTAGGATTGAGTACGAGGCTTCCCTACCACCTTTAAATCACTGCTTTTGGGACGATTTGTTGGATGGTACTGGCACCACCGCATTGCAGTTTATCGAGGCGGAACTAAAGGCTGATGCTTGCAATTGGGGCAATGTGCCGGATTTTCTGATTTTGGAAGCTGGGGGCCAACCAGTTGCGGCCGCCGCCGGATATGTACCAGGGACGGATGATTACTGTCCATTATGCCTATCCCAGCTAGGGGCGATCGCCAAGGAGTTGAACTGGGGAGAAGAAACCCTAGAGGGTTTTCGTGAGCATTATGTGGGGCTTTGGGGAGGGAATTTACGGCCATTGTTTCTCACACCCCAGGCAACCTGGATTATCGAAAATGTGGCCGTATTACCGGAGGCCCGGGGCCAGGGTTTTGGCAAAGCGTTACTAAGGGCTTTATTGGCCAAAGGGCGATCGCAGGGCCATGAATTTGCTGGCATTATGGTGATCAATGGCAATGACAGAGCCCGCCATACCTATGAATCTGTCGGGTTTAAACCTTACCAAACCTTTTACAAAGATTATTTCTGGGAACAATTTAAGATTGATTTTCCCGGTGTTACCAAGTTTGGTATGCGTCTCAACTAAAAAAGATAACTACCATGTTTGACAAGGGGTGAAACTGGCTGGCTTTAATCATTGGTAATCGGTGGTTGGACTATGATCAATTCACCCACACTTTTTCACTGTGTCCCCCATGGAATTAACCCCTGAAACCAAGGCCGCTGTGGTTACCCAAGGTTTGACCAAACGTTTCGATCGCCAGGGGGCGGTGACCAATGTGGATTTAAGCATTGCGGAGGGTGCCGTGTACGGTCTGATGGGTCCCAATGGGGCGGGGAAGACTACCCTAATCCGTATGTTGGCCACGGCGGAAGAACCCACCAGGGGAGAAATTTATTTATTTGGCGATCGCCTGGTAGCGGGGGCAGACAATTTACGCATCAAACAATATTTGGGCTATCTGCCGGACGATTATCCTCTCTATGAAGACTTGAACGTTTGGGATTATCTCGATTACTTTGCCCGGTTATACCATCTGAAAAATCCTGGGCGTCGCCACCGCATCCAGGAAGTGTTGGAGTTAGTGCAACTAACCAGTAAGCGCCACAGCCGCATTAACAGTCTTTCCCGGGGGATGAAACAACGGTTAAGTTTGGCCCGCACCATTATCCATGAGCCCATTTTACTCCTTCTGGATGAGCCGGTTTCAGGACTAGATCCCCTCGCTCGGCAACAATTTCGTGACATTATTCGGGTGTTGCAGGCCGCTGGCATGACCATTCTGATTTCCTCCCATGTGCTCAGTGACCTGGCTGAACTCTGCACGGCGATCGGGGTGATGGAACTGGGTTGTTTGGTGGAAAGTACCACTTTGACAGATTTATATAACCGGCTGGGGCAGCGCACCATCACCATCTCCCTATTGGAGGGAGTAGAGCAATTGCAGGATTGCCTGAAGGATCAACCCGGTGTGGAGGATTGGCAGATAAACTATGACCAGGGAGATCAGCCAAATTCCGCCCCAGGGACCCACTGCTCTGTGATTTTTTCTGGTTCCCCCGAAGACAGCGCCAACCTGCTCAGAAATTTGATCTATGCTGGTTGTCGAGTCAGTCAATTCCATTGTCAACAGGAGGATTTAGAAAGTATTTTCCTCAAACTAGGACATCAACAGGTTTCTTGACAGTATCAACGGCTGTTCTGCCCTGGTTAAGACTGATAATTTAACTATTTTCTTCTCAAATTACCGTTAATTTATTCATCACTAAATATCTCTCTGTCTAGTTGATTTATTTTCCATTTATCTGAGATTTATTTGACAACTGAAAGCTGTTTCCAACTGGAACTATTTGCTTAATTAAGAAGCTGATTGAAATTACTGACCCTCACTCCTATCGATGTTTGACTGAACAAATAGGAGGATTAATTAGGACTTGACTAACGACTGATTGACTTGATTTTTTGCTTTTCCTTGCCCCACTTCCCCGTCACTGCCATGATCAATTTTTTCTCTACCCATGTCGATCGCCTGGGGGACTGGTATCCCCAATTGTACCGGGAACTCAAAAGCCGTTTCACCGCTACTAAGGTCCGTTGGTTGCTGTTGGTTAGCGTAATTTTCCAGGGTGTGATGGTATTTTTTCGCACTGGAGAAATTCCCGTACTGGATCCCCTCAGCCCCGCTGGCGAGCAATTTAGTCGCTACTGTCTGGGCACTCCACCGGATTGGGAATATAGCCGAGGCATTTTTGTTTGCACCCAGGATTTATTGGGACAACTACAAATTAATTGGCGGCTTTGGTGGCTGGATGGCTTCACTTTTTTGAGCTTGGCCGGGCTGGTTTTATTGGTGGTGGTGGGGGTTTATTTGCTGGTGGCCGATTTACAAAAGGAATGTCAACGGGGCACTTTAAATTTTATTCGCCTTAGTCCCCAGGGCGAGGGCAATTTCATCTGGGGCAAAATGCTGGGGGTGCCTAGTTTGTTGTATGGATTTTTGCTCACCCTTTTGCCTCTCCATATAATCGCCGCTGGGGGGGCGGGCATTTCCTTGCCCCTACTGGCGGGTTACTACGCTGTGGTGTTGGCGGGGGCCAGTTTCTTTTTCCATATTGCCCTCTGGATTGGTTTAAGCAGTAATGCAAAAAGTTATTCCCTTTCTAAAAGCGCGGCGATCGCCGGTTTGTGTGGAGTGGGGACGCTGATGGCAACGACCTTGATTATGCAAGGAAACGACTGGGAGCCATTTTTTCTGTCTTGGTTGTCTCTGTTTTACCCCGGTAAAGCCCTAATTTATTTGGTCCGCTCCACCTTTTTGCCCATGACCACCGTCGGTTACCTTGGTCCCAATGAAATAGACCAATTGCGCTGGTATGGCTGGGATTTATTCCGGTCAGCACCCCTGGGTATGGGGTTTATGGTGGCTAATTTCGGCGTGGGGACCTATTGGATTGCCCAAGTATTACGCCGTCGCTTCCGTCGTCCCCTCAGCACTGCCTGGAGCAAAGTTCAAAGCGTGGGGGTAACCCTGTCCCTAGTGGCGATCGCCAATGGCTTTTTACTCCAGAGCTATACAAAACGGGACCATCTAGATTTGCTGTTGTTTAACCTGGCCAGTTGGCAATTGACCCTTTGTTGCTTCTTTTTGGGGTTGACCCTGGCCCTGTGTCCCCAAATTAACTATTTACGGGATTGGAGCCGCTATCGCCATGAAGCCCCCCGACAGTACCGCTCTTGGAGTTGGCAAAATCTAGTTTCTGACCATAGTCCCCCCCAAGGGGCGATCGCCATTAATCTTTGCTGCACCGCCCTTTTAACCTTGCCCATGGTGTTATTGTTGCCCTGGCTAGCACCAGCACCGGCGGGGTTACCCATTCCCCTCGGCGGCATAGTGGTGGCCTTGACCATGGGTTTGTTGTGGAATTTTACCTTTGCTACCTTGGTCCAGTGGAGTTTGCTACGGATGCGTTTTCCCCGTCTCCTGGTATTAATTTTGTCTGTGGTGGTGATGGTGGTTCTTCCCTTGGCGATCGCTATTGGCGCGGGAATTAAGGAAAGCACCGTGATGTGGTTTAGTCCCCTGCCGTCCATTGCCCTGGTGGAAGGAATTAGCTTTCAAACGCCCTTATTTTTTCTCACGGTTCTCACCCAAACAGTGGTAATTGCGGCCAGCACCTGGCAGTTTAATCGCTACGTTCAACGTCTCGGGCGATCGGAAAGCCAGCAATATCTTGCCCCGGTTCAGCCAGAGTGAGCAATGGCAAATTCCCTATCCCCCCATTTTCCGCCATCACCATGACCACCCCCCTTGAAAAAAAGTCAACCATTGAAGACATCCGTTCCCGTTTTGATAAAGATGTGGCCCGTTTTTCTTCCCTCGAAACTGGCCAGGCGACAACCATTGATGCTCCCCTAGCGATGTCCCTAATTACCGAGGCGGCCGTTTCTTGTACTAAGAATATTCGCAATGTACTAGATATTGGCTGTGGCGCGGGCAACAACACCATTCGACTACGTCAATCCACCAGTCAAGATTTCAATGTTGATCTGCTTGATCTAAGTGCGCCAATGCTGATGAAAGCGGCGGAACGGGTCCAGCAATTAAATAGGGGTTTAGTCCGTACCATACAGGGTGATTTTCGCTCAGTAAGCCTGCCAAACTCCACCTACGATGTGATCATTGCAGCGGCCGTGTTGCACCATTTACGGGATGACGAAGACTGGCGACAAGCTTTTCAGAAAATTTACAATCTACTTGCCCCCGGTGGTAGCGTTTGGATCACCGATTTAGTTTCCCATGAGCAACCGGCTGTCCAAGCAATGATGTGGGACCGATACGGCGACTATTTAGTCTCCCTTGGTGGTGCGGAATATCGGGACAAGGTGTTCGGCTACATTGACCGTGAAGATTCTCCCCGACCCGTTACTTACCAGCTTGATTTGCTCCGTTCCGTTGGCTTTGACACAGTGGAGCTTTTGCATAAAAACTCTTGTTTTGCTGCATTTGGTGCGGTGAAGCATCGATAAATTTATTTCATCAAAAGAGTTAACTAATATGCAAACAAAAAATCACTTCGAGCTAATGGCCCAATACAACCAATGGGTCAATGGGAAAATTTATGGGGTCTGCGCCAAAATTCCCGATGATATGCGAAAAAAAGATTTAGGTGCTTTTTTTAAATCAATCCATGGAACCTTAAATCATATTTTGTATGGAGACAAAGCATGGCTGGGCAGATTCACAGAACAATCTTTGACATCAAAAAGTATTGGGCAGGAACTTTACCAAGACTTTGAAGCGCTATGGGCAGAGAGAAGGGCAATGGACCAAAAAATTTTACACTGGTCCCAGAACTTATCATCCCCATGGTTAGAAGCTCCTTTTGAATATACCAGCAACATAGACAACAAAACTCGCATCATGCCCACCTGGGTGCTGGTCACCCATATGTTTAATCATCAAACCCACCACCGTGGCCAAGTAACAACCGTGATCAAGCAACTTGGCTATGAACCTGGCATAGTGGACTTACCTTGGTTACCTGACCTTGAGGTAAACACTGGTAATGGGCTCTAATCGATAGCGACAAGTACTAGGCTGAAAGGTACTTTTTCTGGCACTAAATTAATTGGGGGCACAGCTCACGAAATGAATCAGGAAAAATTATTGGCCCTGATGATGGATTTGCACCGGGATGGAGCACGCCAAGGGCCAGGAAGCGAAACCGAAACTCTACGAGCCCTCGAACTAACTCGAATTGATCCGTTGGCAAAACTTCAGGTCGCTGACATCGGTTGTGGTACTGGAGCATCGACTTTGGTTTTAGCAAGTAAACTGCAAAATGCACAAATTACTGCCATTGATATTTTTCCAGAATTTCTTGATGTTTTGTCCACAAGAGCAAAGGCAATGGGTTACTCCGAAAAAATCGAGACACTTACAGAATCAATGGACAAACTTTCGTTTGCAGATGAATCGTTGGACCTCATCTGGTCTGAGGGAGCGATCTATAATTTAGGCTTTGCTCAGGGGATTGAGTGCTGGAAGCCCATGCTAAAAACGGGTGGTGTGCTTGCGGTTTCAGAAATCACCTGGCTGAATCCCCTTCCCCCGGAGGAAATTAGACAACACTGGAACACGGAATACCCCGAAATCGCCACTGCTTCTGAGAAAATTGCAATTCTTGAGCACGGAGGCTACGACCTAATTGGATATTTCATTCTTCCATCAACAAACTGGCTGGACAGTTACTATACGCCAGTTGAAGAGCGAATACATGACTTCCTTAAGCGCCATAGGGGAGACCTAGAAGCAGAGGAACTAATAAAAATGGAACGCCGAGAAATGGATCTATACAGGCGATTTAAAAATTGGTTCAGTTATGGGTTTTATGTGGCCCGCAAACGATGAGTTATGGCGACAGATATGTATGTCATTGATTAGCAAAATTGATTACAATGCTAAAAAAATAAACAGGACGTGCTGGATTTATTTTAGTTGAAATTGGTCAAATAAAACTATATTGTTATTATCTGCACTGCTGTCAAAATAGTAGCTTTTGATCACTGCATTATCTTCATCGGTTTCCAGTACACTAAAAACAGTAGTTTTATTGCTGGCAATGTAGGGTAATGGTTTGCCATCGGAATTGAGCAAAGGCGCAATGGTGGGAGTAATGGGCGATAAGCCATTGGGATTGCCCACGGGGAAGTCGTTGTTAGGATCAATAAAATCCGGTAGGGAGCGGGGATTATCAGCTAAATGGGCGCCATAACTGTTACCGACATTGGACGTTTCTAAAAAGTGCATTCCTCCAGGACTAACAAAACGATTCCAAAGATGGGAATGGCCATAAAAAACTAGCTGAACTCCGGCATTTTCTAGCAGGGGAATTAAGTGCTTAATAATCTGATCTTCTCCTTTGGGGTAATGGTAACGGCGATGCACCATAACGCCATCAGGGGTGTATTCTTCGTAGGCTTGGGGATCGGTGTAGGGCGGAGTAACATTACCTCCCAAACTATGGGGAGGATGGTGGAACATCACAATTTTGTACTGGGCTTGGCGGAATTCTTCCCCAGCTAATTCCTGCTTCAGCCATTCATACTGCCTGCTACCGGGGGTAATGGGTTCAAAAATATGCTGACCATAGCCCCAATTTTCCGGTTCATGCAACTGCTGACTGCTTTCTTGATAGCGCCCTGGGGTGCTTGAATCCTGTTGCGGTGTGCGCCAAACATTAGTGACCATTAAGGAAATGAGACGAATATTGCCAAAAGTAACGGCATAATACTGTTTTTGTGGGGCTGGGCTGGGGGGTAAGGAAAAAATTTCTTGATAGGTTTGGAAGTTAAAGGAATTGTCCTCAATCCATTGAGCGGCTTGGCCTGGGTCGTATTCCTGCTCAGCAAAATCCTGCTGCTCAAAATATTCCTCTTCGGCGATCACCTGGGGTCGAGCGTCTTTAAACTGCAAATGCAACGCCTTGCTGAGGGAATTACGTCCCATCACTTCATGGTTGCCAATGCAGGGAAAGAGGGGGGTGGATTGTACAATGGGTGCTCCCTGATAGATTTTCCCCCCCAAAGTTACTGAAGCCCGCCCCTGCAGCACTGGAAAAAAGGATCTACCCCGGCGATCGTCAAACCATTCTGAAGCCCGATCCGGTACGTTGACCATATCCCCTGCGTGGAACACCCCGTCAAAGTCACCATAAACGGCGATCGCCTGTTGGATATTGGCCGCCACCATGGGCATTAACTGATGGTCGGAGGTGAGCAAAATTTTTAAGGGCTGGTCTGGAGGGGGACTAGGTTGCAGGGAAAAAATATCGCTCTGGTGTATGCGTTGGCTCTCCTGGCTAAAAACTTGATAGGGCAAAGTCTCCCCAGCTCTTAAGCCAGTGATCACCGCTTGATGTCGCCAAATGGGTCGGAGAGAAAGCTTGTCATAGGTTTGGAAGGTGTAGGACCATTCATCTTCCCTGGTGCGGGTCAACTGTTGAGTGTCGGCCCCGGTGCGATGCTCCAGGTCTTTGCCCCACTGCACCCAGTGCTTGTCCCCGGCAAATTCGGTAAACCAAACGACTTCAACGCTGTCAGGGGTGGGAAGTTGTAAAAAAGGATCACTCAACATAACCAGGAAATGCATTAATAACAAACTAGTGACAATCATCCCCTGCCCTCGGTTTTATTGCTCCGACAATGGCAAAATTAAACCACCCAGACATCCACTTTGGCTTTTGCTGTGACTATTTCCCGCACCATTATCAGCACGAGAATTGACTGCACAGACTATGGACAAGCCACAGCCACCATCATTAATTTAGCTAAAGCGGCGATCGCCAGTTATGTGGTAGCGGCCAATGTCCACGTGGTAATGAGTGCCTATGGCAATAAAAGTTATCAAGAAATTATTAATCAAGCTGTGTTGGTCACCCCCGATGGTATGCCATTGGTGTGGGGATTAAAATTGCTCGGTTACCCGCAGGCCACCAGAGTTTATGGCCCGGATTTGATGCTAACAATTTGTCAGCGGGCCGCGGCGGAAAACCTTGGTATTTACCTCTACGGTGGTACCGAGGCTTGTTTAACTCAACTACAAGTTAACCTAATTAAATGTTTTCCTACACTCAATATTGTTGGTGCTGATTCTCCTCCTTTTCGTCCCCTGGAACCGCAGGAGGAAGAAGTGGCCCTAGCAAAAATTAAGCGTTCGGAAGCCCATATTCTCTTTGTTGGTTTAGGTTGTCCTAAGCAGGAAATTTGGATGGCTAATCATTATCAAAAACTAGATTTAGTGATGGTGGGGGTGGGAGCCGCTTTTAATTTTCACAGTGGTTTGGTGTCTCAAGCTCCCCGTTGGTTAATGGCCATGGGATTCGAATGGCTCTACCGTTTGCTCATGGAACCGAAGCGATTATGGCGCAGATATTTAATTAACAACCCCGCTTTTATTGTTCTATTTACTTGGCAATGGTTAACAAAAAAAACAACTTTATAAACTATTTTATCCCTAATGTTTTAGCAGTAAAAAGTAAGTTAATTTGCCACAGAGTCGGTGGGACTCATGCCATAAAAAGGTTGGGCCGCTGACCAGTGGGGTCGATCGCCAAGGAGCCAATGTTGCCAAGCTAGGGTGAGGAGTTGGGGGGCAGTGATACCAAGCTGATCTGGGGTAGCGTGAATCTGTTTTACCCCTTTATCCGCCATAAGTTGTTGCCAATCCTCCGGTAACCAAAGGCGATCGCAATCTAGGATAATTAGTCTTTCCCCGACTATTTGATAGAGCGCTCCGTAAAGATAACCCCTGGTTGCGGGCATGGTGACAGCCAATAATTCGCCATCGTCACAGGCTTTAACCAAAGATTGGGCAAAACAGGCCAAGGTGGAAATGGTAAATAGGGGAATTTGTAATTGCTGGGCTAAGGTTCGGGCGGTGACCATGCCAATGCGGACACTGGTAAAGCTACCGGGGCCCTGGGCGACGGCCAGATAATCTAACTCAGACCACTGCTGGCTAGGCAAAAAATCCCCCAAACAATTGTGTAATCGATTGAGTAATTCCCGATCCAAGGGCCAAGTTTGCTGGGCCACTGGATTTTCTCCCCGTTGTAGAGCTAAACCTAGCTGGCCGGTGGCGGTGTGGATGGCCAAGCCCAAACTATGATCGGCCAGGGAGAGGGGGGGAGGTACGGTCATTACCAATGGGTTTAAGTATCGTTGCTTACTGCAACCTTTAGTTTATCGGGGATAGGATGGGGCAAATGCGCCGCAATTATCTAATTTTTTGCCCCAATTTGGCGATCGCCGGGGGGCAAATGTGTATAAATGCTTACGTCAACCTGTAGAATCTCAGTTAAGATCTCGTTACAATCCATCCCATTGGTTTTGATTTTACCCGCCCGACCCTAGGACATCATCCCATGCAAACGATTTCCCCTGCGTCGACCCTTACCCAAACTCCCCGTTTTGACCATCCCCTCAAAGTGTTGGCCATGGGGGACAGTCTTGTCTACGGTTACGGAGATCCCATTGGTGGCGGTTGGGCAGAACGGCTACGGCGATTTTGGATGGAAGAAAATGGCCCCGTCCTCTATAACCTCGGTATCCGTGGCGATCGGGTAGCCCAAGTTAGTGAACGTCTGGAGCAAGAATTTCGTTTACGGGGAGAAATCCGCAACAAAGTCCCCGATTTGCTGATTCTCTCTGTGGGGGTGAACGACTCCCCCCGGTTGGGTCGGCCTGATGGACGGTGTTTCACCGATGAAATTCTCTTTCAAAAACAGGTGGAGCAGCTATTGGACAGCGCTCGTCAACTTTGCCCGGTGCTTTTTGTCGGTATGGTGCCCGTCAACGAAGCTCCCATGCCTTTCCTTGATTGTTTTTACTTTAACCATGCTGACCAACATCATTTCAAAACCATTACCCAACAGGCCTGCGGCGATCGCCAAATTCCTTACCTAGATATCTTTGAAATTTGGCAACAACGGGGCCAAGCATGGATTAACGATCATCTCATGGCCGATGGACTCCATCCCAACGTGGCGGGCTACAAAGCACTCTTGGATGACATCCACCACTGGCAACCCCTAAAGGAACTAACCAGCAAGGTATCTCAACCCTAGTTGTGGGTTCAGGCTAACCGGGGTCGTTACCTTGAGTTAATGCGGCAAAACTGTTCATAGGCCCAGTTGATCTTTTGCATAGCAATAACCGCCATCTGCTGTTCTTGGGTAACAGTAGTTTGATCCGGATGATATTGCCTAGCAAGTCTGTAATAGGCAGCTTTTACTGTCTGGGCATTATCTTCTGGTGAGACCCCCAAAACGTCCCACCATTCTAAGTTGAGACTAAATTTTTGGTAATCAAGGCACAGTTGCGTCGGGGTTTGTAACTGCCAAACTTTCAGCAATCTAGACTGGCTGGAAGTTACCAATAAACCTCCATTTGGACTGAATTGTGCTGGAAAACACCCCGCCAGGGTTTCTAAACATTGCCAGGTTTGCCATTGCCAAAGTTTAACTTCTTGATTGGTAGCTGTGGCGATTATTTTGCTTACTGGATTAACGCTAATACCCAATAAATCAGCTTGATTAGTTTCAAAAGATTGGCAATATAAATCCTGTTCTAAATCCCAAATTTTTACTATTCCATCTCTACTAGCACTGACTAACAATTTGCCTTCATCTACTGTAATTAGATCGACAATAGCGTGCTCATGGTTACCTAAATTTAAATAATGTTGGGCATTGTTTATTTCCCAAATAACAATGGAGCCATCTTCATAGCCCACCACTAGCTGTTCTTCATCTACCCCAAAGGTAACCACTTTAATTGGACCTTTATGGCTGTTGAAAGTTTTTTTCCACTTGCCTGTAGCAGTAATCCAAAGCCTAACTAAGCCATCATCACTGCCACTGGCTAAGATATTGCCGTTGGGACTAGAAGCCAAGCAATTAATCGTGTCTGCATGACTGTGATTGGATCCCAAACCTCGAAAGCCTAATAAAATATTCTGAAATTCTAAATCCCAACCAATGATTTGACAATCTGAACGGGCACTAAACACACTGGGTGATTTATTGATGATCGCCAGTGCTGAAATTTTTGCCCTACTGCTAATATAAGTTTGGCAATGATCTTTTGTCTGTAAATCCCATTGTCGAACACAACCATCGCTATGGCCACTAAATAAAAAGCGACTATCATCGCTAATTACCAAAGAATTAACGGGAGAATTTTCAATGTGTCTTAATTCAATAGATTGCCAATTTTTGTCGGGCAAATCAAAACGAGTGGCATCCCATCGAAGGTCTTGAAGGCATGGCCGAAGAAATAACACTGAGTATCGATGGTGAAACAGGTGAATATACCCGTTTAACCCGCTTTTTTCCCAAGGCCGACACAACACCGTTGGGAAGCAAAAGTCATGACTATCCCGAAGAGGTATTTATCGTGAGCGGTCGCCTATATGATTATGCCTTTGAGATGTGGTTAGAAACCGGCCACTACGCTAGTAGACCCCCCGGCGAAATTCATGGGCCTTTTAAAACAGAGGAAGGATGTGTGGTTCTTGAGGTGTCTTTCCCCAATAAAATAAGCAATCCACGAAATACTTACCAAAAAGTGCATTTTAGCTAGGCTTATCGGGTAGGAATTGCTACTGAAGCAAATAAGTTAAACAACGATCGCCAAAGTTAGACATGGGCGTGAACAGGAACGTAGATCTGCCCCTGGGATAGTAGGAATAGGTCAACGGAGCCCCCTCCCAGACCGATGCCTCCTTCACCCCCTGGTAATCATTATGGCTAGCGCTGTTCAACTAATTGAAATGCCCGCTCTGTTGGGCCAAGCAGAAGTAATTGCCCTCCATGACCGGTTAAGAAATTGGCTCCATCAAGAAATTAACGTAGAAGCCCAACTGCAACGCTTAATTTTTGATTTTGCTAAAACCCAGGGGTTAGATAGCAGTGCCATCATTTATCTGAGACGCTTGGGACGTTGGGCCCAGGCCCGGGGCATTGAAGTTATGGGTTGGAGCGTGGGGCCAAAAGTGCAGACCCTTTTCCAACAGGCTGGCATCGACAAATATTTAACCCTGCCAGCGGTCACCAATCAAGTGATTGTCCCAGGGGAAAAATTGACTCTCGAAGTCCATCCCTCAGTTCAGTCCAAGGCAAAAAGGTTGATGGACATGGTGGGGGCAACTATCGGTTTAGGAATCACCGCTCTGTTATTTGTTCCCCTGGCGATCGCCATTAAGTTAGACAGTCCTGGCCCGGTGCTCTATTCCCAATGGCGCTGTGGTTATCGGGGCAAACAATTTCGGATTTGGAAGTTCCGTTCCATGGTGGTCAATGCCGATGAATTGAAACAACAAGTGGAAAACCAGATTGAAGGAGCATTTTTCAAAAACGAAAATGATCCCCGCATCACTAAATTAGGTCACTTTCTCCGCAAAACCAGCCTGGATGAATTTCCTCAATTTCTCAATATTCTTTTGGGGGAAATGAGTTTAGTCGGTACCCGTCCCCCCACCCTGGATGAAGTAGACCAGTACGAAATCCACCATGGTGAAAGATTGGAAGTCAAACCTGGCTTAACGGGGGAATGGCAGGTCAATGGTCGCTCTTCCATCGGTAGTTTTGAAGAGGTGGTGGCTCTGGATTTGCAGTACCAACAAAAGTGGAGCCTTTGGCATGACCTCAAGCTCCTGGTGAAAACCATCACCGTAGTATTTTCTAAACATAGTGGTGCTTGCTAGGTTGCCATTTTCCATCATTGCCCACCCTCATTAAGTTTCCCCTTCCCCATGGTTACTACCCTTTCGCCCCATCTCTCCACCACTGCCCAAGCCAACCGGTTGCCCAACTTCTTCATTGTTGGTGCAGCCAAAGCTGGCACCACCGCCTTGCACCATTACCTCCAACAACATCCCGCCATCTATATGACTCCAGGCAAAGAAACTAACTTTTTTGCCTACGAAGGACAGCAGTTAAATTTTCGGGGTCCAGGGGATGAGGCAGTGGCGGATTTTTCCATCACTAATCTGGCTGATTACCAAGCCCAATTTCAAGGAGTAACTACCGAAACGGCGATCGGGGAAGCCTGCCCTTTATACCTTTACGATCGCCAGGTAGCCCAGAGAATCCAGCATCATTGCCCCACCGCAAAAATTATTATTATTCTGCGGGAGCCAGTGGCCCGGGCCTATGCCAATTATCTCCATCTAGTGAGAGATGGCCGGGAGACAACCTTGGATTTTGCCCAGGCCTTAGCCCAGGAACCGGAGCGGACGGAGGCGAACTGGGAATGGTTTTGGCACTATCAACAGGCCGGCTACTACACCGAGCAGGTGCAGCGATACTATGACCTTTTCCCCGCTAACCAAATTCGAGTTTATCTCTACGAAGACTTGCGGCGTGATGCCCAAGGGCTAATGCAAGATATTTTCACTTTCCTAGGAGTTGATGCTCAGTTCATGCCGGATTTCAGTGAACGGCCCAATAAATCGGGAATGCCGAAAAATCCCTGGCTCCATGGCCTGTTGACCAAACCCAATGTCCTCAAAACCCTTGTCAAGCCTCTATTACCGCAAAAACTACGGCAGTCCATCCAGCATAGTAATTTGACCACTCCTCCCCTCGATCCGGTGCTGAAGCAACAATTGCAAACCCAGTACCGAGAAGATATTCTGGCCTGTCAAGAGCTGATCAAGCGAGACCTAACCTCCTGGCTACCATGAAAACTATCTGGCATTTAATTGGCGATCGCCGGCCGGGAGGCTCAAACCACCTGGTCCGCAATCTGTTGAATTCTTCCCTGGGAGAGAGTTTTGCTAGCCAAACCATGACCCTGGAGCAAGGGCTAAAGCGAGTCAAGGGGGAGTTGCCGGACGCTGTCATTTTCCATTACGCCAGTGCCTGGAAATATTTACCTGCCCTGTGGCGACTGCAGACCATGGCACCGGTATATATTTGTGAGCATCACTACTGTGCTGGCTTTGAACAGCATCAAGTTAAATCTCTCCAGCGTTTCCGGCTTTTACTTAAAACTGCCTACGGATTGGCTGATGGGGTGATCAGTGTTTCCCGGGCCCAAAAACAATGGCTAATCGACCATAAATTAGTGCATCCAGCCAAGGTAAAGGTTATTCGTCCAGCCTCTCCCCTGGCCAAATTTTTGGCTTTGCCCTTGAAACCCCCTAGCTCGACTTTAACCCTGGGGGTCTATGGACGGTTTGCGCCCCAAAAAGGCTTCGACCTCTTGTTAAAGGCGATCGCCAGTCTGCCCCCGGATCTCCCAATCCGAATCAAATTGGGGGGCTATGGTGAGGACGAAGCCTTGATTAAGCAATTAACTGCTGTCCTGCCTTCAGTGCAATTGGTGGGGCCAGTGGAAGATGTACCAACTTTTTTGGCCGATTGTGACGGGGTAATTATTCCCTCTCGTTGGGAACCTTGGGGTTTGGTGGCGTTGGAAGCCAAAGCGGCCGGAAAAGGTATTATCGCCACCGCCGTGGATGGACTGCTAGAACAAGTAGATGGGTTTGGTCTGCTTTGTCCCCCAGAAGATCTGGAAATGTTGACTAGGGCGATCGCCAAAGTCAGTCCAGAACAGTTACAACAATGGGGAATAGCAGGAAGGATAGCCGTGGCCAATGCCTGGGAAAAATGTGTACAGGAATGGCATGACTATCTGAGGGCGGTCATAGAGTAGTGCCATCGGAGCTAGCTAAATGGCGGAATGTCGTTGGCAATCTCTTACAATGAAGCCTTCAAAGTCAAATCAATCCGGTATCCAGGGACAGTTAGGAGAGAAGAAACCCGGGTGAAGGAATTAATCGCCAAGCTTAAAGCCAAATTTAGCCACAAAAACGGTACTTTTGTGCGGAACCTCGGTTGGTTAGGGGGCTCTGGGGCCATAATTCGGGTTTCCCGGCTAATTGCAACGGTTATCCTTGCCCGGTTTCTAACCAAGGAGGATTACGGCCTGGCGGCACTGGTGTTAACCACCAATGAATTCGTGCGAGTATTCACCCGTAACGGGGTAGTAATTCGTCTGATCCAAACTGAGGCAGAGCGGCTGGAGGAATTGACCGAGTCAGCCTACTGGCTCAATTGGGTGATGTTTATAGGGCTATTCATTGGGCAATGTTTAGTGGCGTTTCCCATTGCCGCTTTCTACGACAATCAACGGTTAATTTTGCCCATCTGTGCCATGGCAGTGAACCTCCTCACCATTCCCCTAGGCATTATCCAAGCGGCCCTAATTCAGCGGGAAGGACGGTTTAAAATTATTGCCCTGGCGGAGTTAAGCCAAATTTCCAGCGACAATATCCTCTCCGCCATCTTTGCCCTGTTTGGGTTTGGTCTCTGGGCGATTATTTTGCCTAAAATTTTAGTAGCCCCCATTTGGGTTTACTTTATGCGTCGTTACCATCCTTGGCGACCCTCCAAAGGATTTCACCGTCACCACTGGGGCGATCTAATTGGCTTTGGCAAATCGGTGCTGGGGGTGGAACTGTTAAATACTCTGCGTAGTAATTTGGATTACCTGATCATTGGACGCTTTTTGAGTGTGGAAGCTCTGGGGGTTTATTACTTTGCCTTTAATGCTGGACTGGGCATTAGTTTGGGCATTATCACCTCCATCAAAGCAGCTCTACTTCCCCATCTGTGCGACGTGCGGGATAACTTGGCCCAGTTCCGGACCCGCTATTGGCAGAGTCAAAAAACCATTGCCCTGGTGATTATTCCCTTTGTGCTTCTGCAAGCCAGTTTAGCGCCCTTTTATGTGCCCCTTGTTTTTGGCGATCGGTGGGCTGGAGCCATTCCTATTTTGATGTTAATTTGTCTATCAGCCATTCCCCGGCCCTTTGCCGATGCTGCTTCCCAATTACTGCTAGCGGTGGATAAGCCCCAATGGGACCTCTGGTGGAATTTAATTTTTACTACCCTTTTTGCCGGTTGTTTAATGTGGGGAGTACAAGGGGGCAATGTGGGGGTGGCGATCGCCGTTTTGGTCAGCCATTGGCTCTGTTTACCTATTTTCACTTGGTGTGCGTCCCGCACAGTATTTCGACATTTGGCCTTGGCCGGAGAAGCTTAAATGATGGGGCGTTGGTTGTTTACGTTGGGATTACTAATCCTCGGTTGGCAAGAAGGGGTCTGGGCCCTGCCCTTTTCCCCTGGCGATCGCCTGGAAGTTTCCATTCCCAACGAAAAATATTTTGCTGGGGTTTACGTAGTCAACCAGGCTGGGGCAATCGAAGTGCCTTTTTTGGGCCCCGTGGTTGTGGAAGGGTTAGAAAGTGCCGCAGTGGAAGAAAAACTCCATCAATTACTAACCGATCAGGGTTATTTTCCCCCGGATAAACTCCAGTTATCAGTGCAGGTGCTGCAATGGGCGCCGGTACAGGTAACGGTGGCAGGGGAGGTATTCCAGCCAGGGCGAGTACTAATTGAAAACCCTGGAGAACCCAGCAACGAAATTACAGTGTCCCCAGAAAGTCAGTCGGTGACGGGAGATTATCCCTTTTGGCGCTACGGCATTAACGCACTCCGGGCCGTGGGGGGCGTTTTACCCACAGCGGATGTAGCTAACATTGTGGTGCAACGGGGAGAGGAAGAAATTCCCCTAGACCTGTCGGGGGTGTTCACTGGGGATGCGGTGGCCGATATTCCCCTCATGGCTGGCGATCGCCTAGTGGTACCCAGCGCTGGCGAAATTCAACCGGTCTTGGCCCGTCCCTCCCAAATCACTCCTCCTGGTATTAAAGTATTTATTTCCAACCTCACTGTACCCGCCAATAGCAATGCCACCTCGGCGGTGGGGAACCAACAAGAAGGTATCACCTTTCCCTATGGGGCCCGTTTTAGTCAGGCAGTGGTGGCGGCCAACTGTGTGGGGGGTACTGCTAATGTCAACGCCGATCGCCGGGCCATTTTAGTGCGGGTAGATACGGCCAATGGTGCAACCCAGATCACCGAAAAACCAGTGGAAGAATTGGTGCGTAATTCCCACAGCAACACCGACAACCCCCTGCTCATGCCGAGGGATGCCATTGCTTGTTACGATTCCGGTATGACCAACACTAGGGATATTTTCCGCTCCATCACTGATTTCCTCAGTCCCCTAGACCCCTTCTTGATTTTCCGTAATCTTTTCCTCCGTTAGGGATTTTAACCACACCGTTAGGTTATTGCTATGGCCACCACTCCCTCCTACCCAACTAAGGACCGGTTTCCCAACGGTAACGAGTCTGCAACCCTTAACGCCCCTGAAGATGGTGCCATGGACAATGTTGAAGTAGGGGAAATAGATGCAGAAGAGGACGTCGCAACGGTTAAACCAAAATTAAGCTTGCCTTTGGGGCGCATTGCTAAATATTTAACTTTGGCAGTGGGGGCCAATACATTACTATGGGCGGGAACGTTAAGTTACCTCAAGCACACCGCTCCCACCTACACCAGTGAATTGGTAATTCATGTGGCCGGTAATGCCCTGGGGGTAAACCTCAACCTCCCCGATGTTGGCCAGGCGGCCACTTCCACCACCTCGGCCTTTGGTAGTTCTTCCGATCCAAGGGAAAACTACAAGTTATTGGCCCTGGGGGATACGGTAATTCAAGAAGCGGCAGCCAGCGTGAGCATAGATGTGGAAGAATTTGGCGAGCCGAAAATTATCCTCATTCCCAACACCACCACCATCCGTATTTCCCAATCGGGCCCTAGCCCCCAGATAGCCCAGCGCAAAGCCCTCAGTTTGTACCAAACCCTAGAACGGCGGCTTAATACCCTGAGGCAAATTGAACAGGAAAAACGGGACGGGGCCATTACTTTTGCCCTGGAGGATTCTCAAAATAAGCTTACCCAAGCCCAAGCCCAGTTATCAAACTATAAAGCCCAGTCTGGCTTGAGTTCTTCCCAGCAGATAACTAACTTGATTAGCACCATTGAGACCCTGCGGATGCAACGAGCAGAAAAGGTGGCTGAAACTCAACAAATTGGCGATCGCCTGCAAAGTTTGACCTTGGCAGTGCAGTTAGCGCCGGAACAGGCCCCCACGGTGTTGGCTCTGCAAACAGACCAATATTTTCAAAAAAGTTTGCAGGAATATACCACCGCCAGCACAGAGTTAAACGCTCTGTTGGAAGAGCGGGGGCCCAATTACCCCGATGTGGTGCAACTGAAACAAAAACAAGGGGCGGCCCTGGCCACAGTACTAGAACGGGGCCAAGCCCTGTTGGGCAAGGCCATTACCCTGGAGGAAATTGAACGATTAAATTTGGACAATAGTAATGAGTCCGGCGTAAAGCGGGGGGAACTGTTTCAACAACTAATTACCCTCCAGGCTGAATATGAGGGCATCAGGGCAGAGGTGGATGCGTTGACCCAACAGGTTAATGAACTGGAAAGTCGGCTGAAAATTATGGTGCAAAAGGAATCGGTGTTGGAAAACCATCTCCGTAAAGTGCAGATAGCAGAGGCCATTTTTACCTCCACCCTCGCTAAAGCGGATTTAGGCAAAAGTGATCCCTTTGGTTCCTTTCCCCTGATGCAATTGGTGGAGCCCCCCACCCTACCCGATACCCCCTCGGCACCGAAGACTAAGCTGGTTCTGGCAGGGGCGGCGATCGGTTCTGTCCTGGTTACCTTTGGTCTGACCTTACTGTGGTGGCGCAACACAATTTTAATAGTACTGACCAAAATTTCTCGCCAAATCCTCGCGTGAACGATCCCATCAAGCCCGAAAATTTTCCCGAACGGCTGGTTTGGTACAGCATGGTCTACATCTACGGTTTTTACCTCCTGGGGGCCACCTACATTGTCGGGTCAGTATTAGGGTTAATTCTGGGGCTATACGTGGGGCTGAAATGGTGGTTGCAAACGGAGGCCACCCCAGAGGCGGAAAAAATTACAATCCACTGGCTAGTCTGGGTTTGGCTCATTGGCATGGCCATAATGCAGGTGGCCTTGGTGATGGGACATTTGGATTTTGACCTGCCCACAAGCACCATTATTAAGTCTTCCATTGGTTGGCTCAAGGGATGGGCAGCTCTGGCCCTGTATCCTTTGGCAGGTTGTTTACCTATTCGGCCCCAGCTAATTTACCGAGCCGTCTGTGTGATCTGTTTGCAAACCCTACTCCTTTCCCCCCTACTAATCATTGCCCCGCTCCTCCATTTTCCAGAAATTCTCTATGTTTCTCCCCTCAAAGCAGTGGGAGGTCCCGGCTCCACTTTTTTTGATGTTTCTTTTTACGAAGTGGATTTTGATGGTTCCATTCGCCAAAGGTTATTTACCCCCTGGGGGCCGGCGTTGGGCTTTGTGGCTAATATCTATTTTGTGCTCGCCCTCAAAGAGAAAAATAAAAAATGGCGTTGGTTTGGCATTATTGGCTCTCTCTACCTGGCCCAAATTTGTAAGTCCCGCTTGGCGATCGTTTCCCTGATTTTGACCCCCATTTTCACCTTTTGCCTAGCCCGCCTCAGTCGTCCCTTTACCCTCATGGTGTTGGGCATAGGGAGCACCATTACTGGCATCATGGCCCCCTGGCTGTTTAACCTATTAGATACCATAATGCGAAAATTCACCGAGGCCCGGTCGGAATCTAGCCGAGTCCGCACCACCTTGAAGCAGATTGCCGGTTATCGCTGGGAAACGGAAGCTCCCATTTGGGGCCATGGCATTGTGGAATCGGGACCCCACGTGGTGGAATATATGCCCATTGGCTCCCATCACACTTGGTATGGTTTGTTATTTGTGAAGGGCATTGTTGGTTTCTATGCTTTAGCCATTCCCATGGTTCTTAGTCTCTTTTTGTTATTAATTAAAGCCCAACGCTATGCAGTGGCGGAAGCCGGCTTGGCAGTATTATTTATCCTTTTTCTCTATACTTTTGGGGAAAATTTAGAAATCCTCGCCCATCTTTATTGGCCTGGCTTAATCATCATGGGGCTGGGTTTTTATGCTTCTGGCGATCGCCCGGATTAGCAGTGAGCTGATGTTAGCCAGTTAAGATAAGTTGCTAGAAGTTGATGGTTCATAGTTCAACAGATTATTTTCCAGTTCTGCTTGCACAGTAGGACTAACATAACAACCACTGTGGAGACATTTATGGAAGAAAACTAGTCCATGGTAGTATTGCCGCAAAAGATTACTTTGGTTGGGGCTTAGTTCAGCTACACAACCAAGCTGATGATGTTGACACACAATAGTTTTCATCCCCTGGTACCAATCCGGTCCATGCACCCGCCACCATTGCCACAGGGCTGATTTCTCTTCCATGGGGGAAGGTAGTTGCTCCTTGCAAATTTGTAATGCTTTAGTCAAAGCAGGGGAAAGGGAAAACTTTCTTTCAATATCGAGGGCAAAACCAAGGTTTAAATACTGCTCAAAACTGGGATTCTGGGCGAGGGACTTGGCCAGGGAAAGAATGCGGATCAATTGCAAATCCAGGGAAATTTCCTGGTGAGGATTTTCACTCAAACTCCGGTCTAGACGGGTGGCTAAATTAAGTCCAAAATCGTAGAGGATGCCCAAATAAAAAGCTCTAATGGCCACGGGTTTGTGGTCAGTCTGGAGCGACTTGCTTTTGGTGCCTAGGTATTCTATTATAGCGATTAAGCCAGCATCACTGGCCACCAGGCGATCAAGCTGGAATTTCAGTTGCCGTAAAAAATCATCCGCTAGGGGAGCCAGAGAAATAGCCAAAGCAATGACTTCCTGCCAATGGGGATCGGTGAGCCGTTGGGCAATAATTTCTGGGTCATTAACGATAGCATCTGCAATGGCTAATTTTTTGCGAAAAACCCACTGTTGAGCTGTCAGATATTCCTGAAAAATGACATGGGAAAAGCAATACACTTCCTTGGCTTGCTCTACCAAAAGACCATGTTGCACTTGAATAGCTCGTAGGACATTCTCACTTTTGAGCCACAGTAAATCTCCACTAATGGAAGTGCTGGCAATGCTAGCCAAATATTGTTGGATAATTAATAAAACCTGGTCTTTTTCAAAATAGAAATAGCCCTGCTCAAACATGCGGGCAGCTATTTCCGATAATAATTTTAACTTTTGGGGCAGAGTTAACTCATTATAACCATAATCTGTTTGAAATGCCTGGGAACGGGAACCCCGATTAAGCAGAACGTTTAGCCCTTCTTTATATAATTTGGCAGGTTTACTGGGTAGTTGGGCCCGTTCTTGGAAAGCACAGCAAATTAACTCTAGTAATAGGGGAGTTTTAGCTAATTCAAGGACAAAACGATTTTCCGGCCGTCGCAGATGGGCTAATAGCTGGTCACCTTTACTAATTTTGCCATTGTCCCTGGGGGTATTCGGTTGGTTAAACCAATTTTTAATATAAGATTTGATTTGTTGTTCATTAGCATTGGCAATTTCTAGATATGTAAAACCAGTAAAAAAGTAGTTTTGAGCAGCAATGCGGGAGGTGATTAAGATATTGTTGTTTGGGAAGGACTGTACAAACTGCTGGATTTTTTCCAGAAATTTCTCACTAGTTTTACGAGGAATTTCATCCAATGCATCCAACAGTAACCAGAATTTGCCCTGTCGCAGTAACTCAGTTTGTAGTTCCGGAGTAATCTCTTCGATCGCCAATAGGGTTTGGAGGTAATCTGCCACACTCCAATCTGGTTCATGTTGTTGGTAGCGTTCAATGTCCCGCAGGGGTATGAAAACGGGGATATAATCAGGCTGAATTTGGCTGTTGTAACACTGCAGAGCCAGGTACTTCAACAAGGTAGTTTTGCCAGAGCCGGGCCGGCCCAAAATGACCAAATGTTCATGGTGCTCAATCGCCTCCTGAATGGAGAAACCCATGGGCTGTGGCTGGATCACACCTTGGAGCAAAGATCCTTGTAAATCATCTATCTCCAACCATTGTTGATGGCTAAGGTGGGGCAACAAACTCAGGTCGGTGTAAATGTCATCTAGGGCAAACTGCTGGGTCAGATTAAAGGAAGATTGCACCCGGCCGTACTGTTTAAAGAACTGATGCCGCAACTTGGTTTTAACTGCTAAATAGGTTTCCTCCAGGTTGGGATGGTGGTGGGGCGCAGCGGTTTCCATAGCCGGGCGATCGCCTGCCTCGGTAGCAATGTCATCATCTACATTGGCAAGGTTATCTTCCCCAGGGGGAAGGTCCGCAATTTCTTCCCAATCCAGGCCCAACTGAAAACATAGCTCCATGAAAATGTAACGCTCTACGGGCCTGCCGCTAAGAAATTTCCAGACCGAATTGCGGGTGGAAAGTCCGGCTTCAGTAGCCAAATAAGCCTGGGTCCAGCCCCGTCTGGTCATGGCCTGTTTTGCCCTGGCTTGACCGCTAGACGAAGACCTGAGAGAGCGATTGCTCATGAATTTCTCCATAACAACAGTTGGCCAACAAAAACCCCATTACCCCGCCACTATCAATCCGGTCGCGGGGGCAGGAGATGGTCAGCTATCCTTATCCTTTATTATCTATCGGTTTCCTGGAGTAGGAATCCCAAAAGATGGGAAAGATTTTCTACTTGTTGGGGAACCTCTGCTTCTGCAAGTTCAAGATCCGATCGCCATTGGATAATCACAAACCCTAGGGTTTGACCCCGCCAGGAAATGGGCTGGACCGCCGTGGGAAATAGGGCCATGGAGGGCAATTTGCTTGACCAGTGGTTCTTGGTCGGGGGGGTCACACCGGCTTTAACCACAGTGCCTCCGTCTATTGGCAGGGAAACTAGGGCCGCAAAGTCATCATTAACAGCGGTGAAATCAATGCCCATGGATTCCGCTTCCGGCTCGGTAACCACAAAAGGAATGGCATTGGCGATCGATGTCACCAAGACAATTCGTAATCCGTTGAAAAGCCTTAATGCTCTTGTGAGTAAGGCTTTGAGATGACCAGGATCGGAATTAGTGTGGGCTAAAGAACGCCAATTTTCTTGCCAAAAACTATCCCAGTTCCTACGGCAAGCCAACTCTTTTTGGATTACTTCTACTTCATTGAACAAAGATTTGACGTTAATTAGTTGATGAATACGACGACGGAAAGAAGACCAATGGATCGGCTTATTGATGTAGTCCGTTGCCCCGGCCGCAAATGCCTTATCGATGGATTCCTGGTCATCCAAAAAAGTGATCATTAAAATGGGTACTTTATCTCCTCCAGGCAGAAGGCGGATTTGCTCACAACAACTGAAACCGTCCATACCAGGCATAATTGCATCTAATAGTACAATGTCCGGCTGTAGCTGGACAAATTTATCGAGGCACTCCTGACCATTGGTGGCTTCTGCGAGCCCATAATTATCTTCTTTAAGGGCCATCAACAACAATGATCGAGTAACTCTATCGTCTTCAACCACAAGAACCTTAAAAGGGAGCTGCCCACTGGCCAAATCATCAGACAACATTGTTGTGGATAAACCCTGAATAAGTGAAACATAGTTGGGATCATGGCTTGCTGAATCAGAAAACCCCACTATTGCCTAATATCCCAGATATTGAAGCAAAATAAAGCTCCACCAACCAGCAAAAATAGTTTTTTCCCAAATGGGAGTGGTTTTGTCTTAATTTTTTGCCCAGGTTTAGTTCGACCGATGGTGATATCACTCTGATTTGATTGAAAATAAGCTAAAAGATGGCGGCTATCGCTTCGGCTTTGAGGCCATCCGCATCCAATTCAGTTCCAATCTCGATGCCCTAGACGTTTGCACAACCTCTGGCGCAAATTTCGCGCGGCAACTCCGTACCCACAAGCGTCAGAGGATTGCCCGTCAAGCCACCACCGAAACCCAGGCCGACCGCACTCAGCAGGCAGTGGGACGTATTATCGGCTCCATTGGTGTGGTTACAACTCAAGCAACTGGCCGCCATCAAGGGATTTTGACCTCCTGGGTTTCCCAAGCCAGCTTCACTCCCCCTGGCATTATGCTCGCAATTCCGGGCGAATTTGATGCCTACGGTTTGGCCCAGCAAAATACTCCCTTTGTGCTTAACCTTTTACAGGAAGGACGGAGTGTACGGCGTCATTTTGATCACCAGCCCCTGCCGAAAGATGGGGATAATCCCTTCAGCAGATTGGAACATTATTCAGCCCAGAATGGCTGTCTGATTCTAGCAGAGGCGCTGGCTTATCTTGAATGCCGCGTCCAATCTTGGTCGAATATAGGCGATCATGTTCTGATTTATGCAACAGTTCGGGCCGGACAGGTGTTACAACCCAACGGCATCACTGCCATACGACACCGCAAATCGGGGGGACAATACTAGCCAATACTAGCGTTGTTATTATGTGGATTAACTTCCAATGTGATTAACTCTCTTGCAGTTTCTAGCCTTGAGTTTCTATGTTGGACTTCTTTTTCTGAATAGTGGACTTAATACCGCCAAATAAATCAATACGCTTTTAATGATGGCGATCGCCGTCTTGGCTATGGCAGACATCAGGGCGAGAAGTGAGAATAGCTTTAAACTGAGCAAAACGGTGTTTCTGTTTATGGTCATAGGTTAGCAATTCCTAAATCCCCCAATGCTATACTGACGTCAGTTTTGGGGATATAGTCCGCCCCTGTGCCAAGTTCCCCCCGAAAGCCCATTACCATACCCAGCTAATTGCCATGGAGGGCGATAGATTTGTCATTGGGCAGAAGGAAAAAGCTAAACTGGAGGGCAATTTGATCATCTTCACTATCATTGGGGAATCTCCATGTGTGGCATCGTTGGTTACATCGGCACCCAAACGGCAGTAAATATCCTCATTGAAGGGCTAGAACGCTTAGAATACAGAGGTTATGACTCCGCCGGCATTGCTACGGTCACCGAAGGAAAAATTGAGTCGGTGCGGGCTAAGGGCAAACTATTTAACCTCAAGGAAAAGCTAGAAAACCACAGCAACTTTTCCCGCCTGGGCATTGGACATACCCGTTGGGCCACCCACGGTAAACCGGAGGAGCATAACGCCCACCCCCACTTGGATAACCAGCAACGCATCGCCGTTGTGCAGAATGGCATCATCGAAAATTATCAAACCCTAAGGGATCAGTTAAAGGAAAAGGGTTACCAGTTTTATTCGGAGACGGACACCGAGGTCATTCCGATTTTGATTGCCGACATCCTTAAGGATTTGCCCAGTGATGATCCAGACGAAGCTCTACTGGAAGCCATTGGCAAGGCCGTACATCAGCTAGAGGGAGCCTTTGCGATCGCCGTTTTAGATGCCCATTGTCCCGAACAACTAATTGTGGCCCGACAGCAAGCACCTTTAATTCTGGGCTTTGGCCAGGGGGAATTCTTTTGTGCGTCCGATGTGACAGCTTTAGTGCACCACACCACCACGGTACTTTCTTTGGAGAATGGAGAAATTGCCAGGTTAACCCCCCTAGGGGTAGAGGTTTACGACTTTAACCTGAAAAGGGTGAGAAAATTACCCCGCACCCTCGATTGGAGTGCCACCACCGTCGAAAAACAGGGCTTTCGGCACTTTATGCTCAAGGAAATCTACGAGCAACCGGCCGTTGTCCGCACTTGTTTGGCCACCTATCTCAATGAACAATGGCGGGCCGCTGACCACCCCAGCCATAGTCCCGTATTCCTAGGTTTAGAGCCCCAGTTGACCAAAAATCTCCAACATATTCAAATTTTGGCCTGTGGTACTAGTTGGCATGCGGGTCTGGTGGGGAAATATTTACTAGAGCAATTGGCCGCCATTCCCACCACAGTGCATTACGCTTCGGAATTTCGCTATGCGGCCCCTCCCCTGACGCCCCACACCCTCACCATTGGCGTGACTCAGTCGGGGGAAACGGCGGATACTTTGGCCGCCCTGGAAATGGAAAAACAGCGACGCCTCACTTTGGAAGACGACTATAAACCCTTAATTTTAGGGATTACCAACCGTCCGGAAAGTACCTTAGCCACCATGGTTAATGAGATTATTAATACCCACGCTGGCATTGAAATTGGGGTAGCTGCTACCAAAACCTTTGTGGCCCAGGTCTTAGCCTTTTATTTTCTCGCCCTGGACATTGCCTTTCAGCGGCACAGCCTGAGCCTGGAAGCCATAGAGCACATCATGGTGGGTCTGCGGCAATTACCCGCCCAAATTGAAACTATTTTGGAACAACAGGGTAGTGCCATTGAAGCCCTAGCCCATGAATTTGCCGAAACTAAAGACTTTATTTTCCTTGGCCGGGGCATTAATTTTCCCATTGCGCTGGAGGGAGCTTTAAAACTCAAGGAAATTAGTTATATCCATGCGGAAGGTTACCCCGCCGGAGAAATGAAACACGGCCCCATTGCCCTCCTGGATGCCAAAGTCCCAGTGGTGGCGATCGCCATGCCGGGTTCAGTCCATGACAAGGTAATTTCCAATGCCCAGGAAGCCAAAGCCAGGGATGCCAGGCTCATCGGGGTGACCCCCATGGACGACAGCCAAGCCCGTTCTGTGTTCGATGATTTATTGCTGGTGCCCCACGTGGAGGAAATGCTTTCCCCTATTGTGGCGGTGATTCCCCTGCAACTCTTGTCCTACCACATTGCCGCCCGCCGGGGGTTAGACGTGGATCAACCCCGCAATTTGGCCAAGTCCGTCACCGTGGAGTAGTTGGTCCCTGAGTTGTTGCGAGTCAATAACAGCAGCCTGCTGTCCCCAAAAAGCTGTGGAACAATAACAGGTAAAGCAATTTATTCCCGCCGGCAACTCGTTGTGGCAAGTTCAAAACATTCCCTATGACAAGCAAAAAATTTTCCTGGCCAAAAAGCATTATTGCTCTACTTTTAACCCTGGGTTTATGGCTAGGATTGGCAGACTTACCCACCTATGCCCTGGGGGGTACCCAACCAGAGTTGGATCAACCCGCGCCCCTGTTTACCCTGCCCAGTACCACCGGAGAAGGGGAAATAAATCTGACTGATTACCGGGGTCAATGGGTGGTTTTATATTTTTACCCCCAGGATTTTACCCCCGGCTGTACCTTGGAAGCCCAACGTTTCCAGCGGGATTTGCCCAAATATCAAGCCCTCAATGCCCAGGTAATTGGGGTAAGTGTGGACGATTTAGATTCCCATGAAGCTTTTTGTGATGCAGAAGGGCTGAAGTTTCCTCTGCTGGCGGACTCCGATGGGACAGTGATCAAAGCTTATGGTTCTTGGCTGAGTGGCATGGCCCTGCGACATACCTACGTCATCGATCCCGACGGTATTTTGCGGGAAAGATTTCTCGGCGTGAGACCCGCCACCCACAGTGAAGAAGTTTTGGCTCGTTTGGCAGAATTACAAGCCTAATTGCCAGTGTTACGGCATTTCCAAAAACTTTACAATTCAAACTTGGGCTTAGTCAGGGTTGTTTGGCGGTCTTGGCAGGCAAGATAAACTGCTTCTAGCAAAACTTCGGGGGGATTATCGGCTAGGGGCGCCGTGAGACGCAACCGGTCTTTTACCTGGCTTGCTAGTCTTACCTCTGCCTGTTGCCTAGCCTTGGGTAGTAAATCTCCCCGTCGGAGTAAATAATCCCGGATCACTAACCAATGGTCCGCTGTAATTCTCTCTAACCCAGGGCATTGTTCTAACTCAGCGGCGAGAATCTTCGCTTGCTCCGGTTGTTGCAGTTTTAGGTGATCGCCTCTTTGATCCCGACTTTCCCGAATCACTAAAGTCCCCGCCAGTAAATCTCCAATGCGTTTTTCCCGCCGGCCAAAAATGATTAATAAAGCGCCGATGTAAAGAAAATCATCAATGGGGCGGAATAAAGCTCTTAAGCTAGCTTCCTGTAAGCCAACGGGGCGGCCATCCCCACGGATTACCCGAATTTTAGCCCTGCGTTTACCGGGGGTTTGACCCTGCCATAGGGTTTCAAAAAAGACAAAATAACCCACATAAACCGCAAAAATGAGAAAAATTTGGATAGCAGTGAGCCAGAGTTGCCATTCCCCGGAGGCGTAGAGGGAAAGGTTATAGGCTAATACCGCCCAAATAATTAGCAAAATTAAAACAACACTTCCCAGGCAGACATAGTCGATCAGCACCGCATAGAGACGATTGCCGATGCCCGCCAAAGTAAATTCCAGTTCTACGCTTTCGGGGGTTTCCACCTGATAATGGTTAAACAAGGCCATGGTTTCTAGCTTTGGGGGAGAAAAAAGGGGATAGAGACAATGATGGTTCCAGGGGAGATTAGCTCGGGCGTTTTGTCCCTGAGGCAAGCTTTAAAATTTTGCCCGATCGCCGTAAGATAAAAGCTGACAAAGCTTGTTTTTATTGGCGTATTTAACAAAAGACTATGGACATTTTGACATTAGGTTGGGTAAGCGTGTTAGTTCTTTTCACCTGGTCCATCAGCATGGTGGTATGGGGTCGGAATGGCTTCTAGGATTAAACCTGGATTTCCTGTTGTTTAAGAGCTTTTGATACCGTGGAAGCAACTCCTACTCCTGTCCTCAACACCCTTTTTTTAGCGGCCCTGGTGATGCTAGTGCTTGTTAGTGGTGGCATTCTCTACCTCACCACCCTGGAATGGCGCGATCGCCGTCGGCAGGATCGGGATAAAAAAATGGGTCGCTAGTTTTTTGAGTAGTTGAAAAGTTTAAGGACGCGGGGGAATTTTACCCTCTTGTGCCACCACCCCTGTGATAACTTATGGGTCTTTCCCGTTTACCGGTGATTGGGTTATTTATTGCCCTGGTCACCATGACTTTTTTGCTAGTTGCCAACTTTCGTCAGACCCCTGCCCCGGTCAGTCTGGCCCAAGAAGTTAACCGCCCAAACATCCCAACCCAGTCCTCCGGGATCGTCGTTGTGGCGGCGGGGGATATTGCCTGTGCGCCGGAAGATCCAGGTTTCAATAACGGTTTGGGCACCTCAGAACGCTGTCAAATGGCGGCCACCGCAGACTTAGTTGCCAGCGCTAATCCCGATCTTGTTTTACCTCTGGGGGATAACCAGTATGAACGGGGGGAGTTAGTTAACTATCAGGCTTCCTATCAGCCCACCTGGGGTAAATTTGACTCCATTAGTCGTCCGGTGCCGGGAAACCACGAATATTACGGCCCCGATAAAAATGCCGCCGATTATTTTGATTATTTCGGCCCAGTAGCCGGCGATCGCCAAAAGGGTTATTACAGCTACGACCAGGGGGATTGGCATTTTATTGCCCTCAATTCCAACTGCGAATACATTGGCGGTTGCGAAATGGGATCGGCTCAACAGCAATGGCTCAAGCAAGATTTAGCCCAAAACAACAAAAACTGTACTTTGGCCTATTGGCACCATCCCCGTTATTCTTCCGGTGTGCACGGTAACCAAAAGCAAATGGCGGACTTATGGCAGACCCTCTACGATGGTGGTGCCGAGTTAGTGCTGTCGGGCCACGACCATCTATACGAAAGATTTGCTCCCCAAAATGCCCAGGGCCAGCTAGATCAAGAAAAAGGATTGAGGCAATTTGTCATTGGTACTGGTGGCAAAAGTCTTTATCCTTTCAAAACTGTGCGCCCTAACAGTGAAGTTCAGGCCATGGGGGTTTATGGAGTGCTGAAAATGGAACTTCAACCCAACAGCTACCGCTGGCAATTCCTAGCGGCCAACACCGACGAATTTCAAGATCAGGGGAAGGATTTGTGTCATTAAAGGGGGCAATTATGCCATTACTGGGGCCCTTTGCCGTGGCCCAAAACTAGGAAAATACTAATAAATTCCATCACCCATTCTAATTCTCCTTTGCGGCAAACCTGCGCTAAGCTTATTCGTGAGCATTTCTCGGTTGTACCTATGGACTTTTCTAGTAACGTTGCAGCGCAACTCAATGCGGGGACGATTTTGCCAGAGGGCATTGTTATTGTCACTCTCCTCCTTGTGCTAATTGTTGATTTGATTGGGGGACGCAAGGTTGCCTTGGCCTTGCCCTACCTGGCGATCGCCGGTTTATTGGTATCGGTGGGTTTGCTAGTTACTTCCTGGTCCATGGCGGATCCCATCGGTTTCATCGGCGCTTTCAATGGAGATAATCTCAGCATTATTTTCCGGGCTATCATTGCCCTGTCCACCGTTGTCACCATTTTAATGTCAGTGCGTTATGTGCAACAAACGGGGACTTCCTTGGCGGAATTCATTGCCATTTTGCTCACGGCTACCTTGGGGGGCATGTTCCTGTCGGCGGCCAACGAGTTGGTGATGGTTTTCATCTCCCTGGAAATGCTCAGTATTTCCTCCTACCTGATGACGGGCTACATGAAGCGGGACCCCCGTTCCAATGAAGCGGCGTTGAAATATTTGCTCATTGGTGCTTCTAGCTCCGCTATTTTCCTTTACGGTCTTTCCCTGCTCTACGGTTTGTCCGGTGGCGAAACCCAGTTGGTATTAATTGCCGAGAAATTAGTTAACGCTGACACTGTGGGTCAATCCCTCGGTTTGGCGATCGCCTTGGTGTTTGTCATTGCTGGTATTGCCTTTAAAATTTCCGCTGTACCCTTCCACCAATGGACCCCCGACGTATATGAAGGTTCTCCCACCCCAGTGGTGGCTTTTCTTTCGGTGGGCTCTAAGGCGGCCGGTTTTGCTGTGGCCATTCGGTTACTAGTGACTGCCTTTGGTGGTATTACCGATGAGTGGCACGTTATTTTCACAGCTCTGGCCGTGTTGAGCATGGTGCTGGGCAACGTGGTGGCTTTAGCCCAAACCAGCATGAAACGGATGTTGGCCTACTCTTCCATCGGTCAAGCAGGCTTTGTGATGATTGGCCTAGTGGCCGGCAGTGAAGATGGTTACGCCAGCATGGTGTTCTACATGCTCATCTATCTGTTTATGAACCTGGGAGCGTTTAGTTGCATTATTCTCTTCACCCTCCGCACTGGCAGTGACCAAATTAGTGATTACGCTGGTCTTTACCACAAAGACCCCTTGTTAACCCTGGGCTTGAGCATTTGTTTATTATCCTTGGGGGGCATTCCTCCTCTGGCGGGCTTTTTCGGCAAAATTTACATCTTCTGGGCCGGTTGGCAATCAGGATTGTACGGCCTAGTTTTGCTCGGTCTGGTCACCAGTGTGGTTTCCATCTACTACTACATCCGGGTGGTTAAAATGATGGTGGTGAAGGAGCCCCAGGAAATGTCCGAAGTAATCAAAAATTACCCGGCCATCAAATGGAATTTACCCGGCATGCGTCCCCTACAGGTGGGCATTGTCGCTACTTTGGTTGCCACTTCCCTGGCAGGTATTCTGGCTAATCCCCTCTTTAACCTCGCCACCGATTCCGTAGTCAGTACCAAGATGTTGCAGACAGCCCTCCAGCAAACAGGAGAAACTCCGGCGATCGCCATTTCTCGTGATCTGCTCTAGGGATAAGCGGAAATATTGCTTGGAAGGCAAAGGCTAATTAGGGTGACCATAAAAACCGATTTAAAGGAGATCTTGGGGGAGATTAACGTCAAACTCAACGATCTCCAATTGTCATTTTCCCTAATCCCTAACAAAAAAGCGATCAGGCTTTTCTTTCAATTACCCGATCGCCTTTGATATTTTCCCAAAGGATAAAAGCTAGTCCATTCAGAATCGAGCCTTAAAGTACTCCCATATTGGCTAGACCCAGAATTACTCCAGCACCGAGGATGTGGCCAAAGCTAGCGGTGCCCAGCACAGCCCCTAAACCAAAGCCTCCAAAGAAGTTGGAGGAAGGCATGGGAGTGCCCACATTTTGTTGTTTGATGGTCAATTTACCAAAGGCGATCGCCAAAATGTTGCAAGCAATCATCACCCCAGCAACTTTGGGGCTCCAGGACAGGGTAGCGGGAACGGCGGTGGCCAACAAAAAGCTATGCATTGAGATTCTCCAGAATAAAGACGATTTTTAAAGGGATAACCCCACGCTAATGGGGGTCTTTAAAAGTCTCATCTTACGGGGACACTTTGCCCCTGGGAAACCACCTTTGCAATACTTAACAAATTTTCGTTTCTAGCTCGACAAATGTCTTTGGCAAAATTGGTTGATCTGGCTTAAATCGTCAGTTATTTGCCCTGGAATAGTCTGGGGACGGGCAATTCTGATCAGATTTACCCCCAACGCTTCCGCCACTTTTTGCTTAACCAATTCTCCCCCCTGGGCACCGGAGGCTTTAGTTACCACCCCTTGAATTTGCCATTGTTGCCACAGGGCTTTTTCCAACGGTTCAGCTATCGGAGGCCGCAAAGCAATGATACGGTCGGAAGTAAACCCAGCGGCGATCGCCTGGTCTAAGGCTTGGGGATAGGGCAAAATGCGGGCGAATAGCACTGCTTGGTCCTGTAGGGGGCTGAAATAGCTCAACCAGCGGGCTCCAACGGTCAATAGCACCCGTTTTCCCATCAAGTAAGGCTGATATTTCCCTGTGGTTAAACTCTGAATATCAGGTACTTCTAAGGTATTTTTTCCCAAAGCCAGGGGCGGCCGCTCAAATCGGATATAGGGAATGTTTTGCTCCCCGGCGATCGCCGTGACGGTGGTAGTAATTTGGGCAGCAAAGGGATGGGACGCATCGACAATGACTGCAATGCTATGGCGTTTTAGAAATTTCGGTATTTCCTGTGGGGTCAGGGCTCCGACGTGAACTATTAAATAGGGATGAATGGGATATAAGTGCCTGGCCTCCGATGTGGTGACTGTCACCAGACAATTTATTCCCTGGGCAATTAACCCTGCGGCTACGGCACGACTATCCACCGTTCCACCAATTAACCAAACGATTGGCAGGCTATCTACCATGAGTTGAGTACTTACAACTGGAATTTTTCACCCAAATAATATTGTCGTACCAAGGGATTTTCCGATAACTCCCCGGCACTACCGGAAGCCAGAATTTGCCCGTCCCGCATAATGTAACCCCGGTTAGTAATAGCTAGGGTTTCCCGCACATTATGGTCGGTGATTAAAATGCCCATATTTCGTTCCCGCAACTGGGCAATGATAGTTTGAATTTCCGCCACGGCAATGGGGTCAACCCCCGCAAAAGGTTCATCTAAAAGCAAAAATTGTGGTCCTTCCACCCCGATCGCCAGGGCCCGGGCTAACTCAGTGCGCCGCCGTTCTCCCCCAGAAATTTGCGAACCTTGGGTGTTAGCCACTTTTTCCAGGCGGAATTCCGCCAATAACTGCTCAAGCCGATGTTTCCGTAGGGGAGGCGAAACCCCTGTTTGTTCTAGGGCAAGGAGAATGTTATCCCGCACACTCAACTGCCGAAAGACGCTGGCTTGTTGAGTCAGGTAACCTAAACCGAGATGGGCCCGCTGGTTCAGGGGCAAATTAGTTATGTCCCGCTGGTGGAGCCACACCCGCCCTGTATTCGGCTTTACCAATCCCGTGGCAATGTAAAAAGTGGTGGTTTTTCCCGCTCCGTTAGGCCCGAGTAAGCCGACAATTTCTCCGGGAGCGACCTGGGCGTTGACCCGATTGACCACACAACGCTTGCCGTAGAGTTTATGGATATTTTCTAAAACTAAGGTCACGATCGCCGTTCTCGCTAAAAAGCCTGTCACCGAATGCCGTTAGTATCCCACAGCTAAGAACCCAGGGGCGGCAAATCTGGCAGGGTATCACCGGGGAGGGGATTGGGACCAGTGGGGGCGGGGCCGGCTGGACTTTGGGACTCTTCCACTAGATAAATGGATTCCACCTGTTGATTTGCTTGGGGGTTAGCAACAAAACGCCCTTCGTCCACTAAATAGGTCATGGTTTCCGCCCGCATGCTGTTGCCGTCCTGGAGCACATAGACGTTGCCACTAAGGACTAAACGTCTCTCCTGGGAAAAATATTGGGCCTGGGCCGCCGTTGCTTGCAAATTCCGCGCAGGATAGTAAACCTGAACGTTTCCCCTAGCGGTCACCACCCCCGTTTGGGAATTGGCCTCTTGGATATCAGAGCGGACGGTCATGGGACTAGAAGGGGCCGTTTGGGCCACCACCGAGGAATTGACGTTGACGGGCAGGGAAGACAAGCTCCCTAGGGAGGCCATGGCGACCGCCAACCAACCCCAGTGACGAGATAGCAAATGGGAGGGGGAAAAACGTTGAGGGAATACCATGGGCAAACGAACCATAATCGCTAACAGGCAAGCTTAGGGAAGAAAGCAGGGGAAGATTGTCAACCCAATAAAGCTAGTGTAGCGAATTGGGGCAATCTGTTTGGGTCGCTAAGGTCAGAAATTCATCCTCCACCCCTGGGTTTTGGACGTTCACCGTGGGTTTAGGTTTCCCCTGGGTCAAAGGACTGCAAACTGTTTAACAATGCCGGTACCATCGCCGGTGGCCAGCCGCCCTCTGCTTTACGCCCCTGGCACAAAATAAACCTCAATTCATAGGCGTGGGCATAACCCTCAATTTCTATCCACACCAATTCACTACTCAGTTCGCAACAAATTTTTTCCTCCTCCATTAACTCGTCGGCGATCGCCGTGACGGTCTGGGCCAACTCCCTACTCAAGCGATGGAAATCGGCAAACTCATCTTGGGTCAACTCCAAAGCCCAATCCTCTGACCCCAGCAAAAAAGGAAAAGTCTCGGCATTGGGATCAAAGCCCCAGCGCCAGCCAGGCCCTTCTTGAATCTTTCTGACTTTCACTCTGCTCTAGTTCGACAAACAATCAACGACAAATAACAAATTTTCTGGATTTGCACGGGCAAACCCTTCAAAGAAAAAAGAGAGTTAGTCGTAAGCCGGGTTCTGTTCCAGGATGCGAGGCACCCTTGGGGAGTTATCTATCTGGGAAATTTGTTACCAAATTCCTCAAGCGGTTCCACCAATCATGGGGCAGGAAAAAGACCAACCTTTGCCCCTCCGACCTTGCTTCCAACCGGGGTTTACCGAGCCAGTACCTCTCGATACTGCTGGTGCGCTCTTACCGCACCTTTGCACCCTTACCCTTTTCAGTGGTCAGTTACCAGTTAGTCAGCAGAAAAACTCTGTTAACTGTTTACTGGTTGCTGTTTTCTAAAAAGGGCGGTATTTTTCTGTGGCACTATCCTCACGCTCGCGCGCACTGGGCGTTACCCAGCAAGTTTGGCCTTTGGGAAGCCCGGACTTTCCTCAGATTCCCTGTGACAGGAATCCGCAACTCCCGCCCTAACTCTCTTTTTCTAGTGTGCCATTGATTAGAGCCATAGGCCGCTGTGGTTTCTGGTCCCAATTAATTGAAACTTCATTGCCCCCTCCATAGTCTTGGGAAATTGGTGCTAGGAGTTGACCAATGAAAAAATTTGCCTGTTTAGCCTTGTCTGTATTACTCAGTGGAGCCGCGAGCTTACCCAGTTGGGCAGGGGAAGTATTGGACCGCATTGAACAAACGGGGGTGATTAATGCCGGCACTAGAAAGGATGCGGTGCCCTTCGCCTACGTTGATGACCAGGGGCAATGGGTGGGTTTTTCCATTGATCTGCTGGAATTGATTCGCCAGGAAGCGGAAGTCAGACTGGGTAAACCAATCAAGTTAAACATGGTGGAAGCCACCGCCGATAATCGTTTTGACTTGATTACCAATCAGACCATTGATTTAGAATGTGCTTCTTCCACCTTCACCTGGAATAGAACGGCAGTGGTGGATTTTTCGGTCAGTTACTTTGCCGATGGCACCAAAATCATGACCGGGGTAGATAGTGATCTAGAATCCGCCGATTCCCTAGCGGGCCGGGCGATCGGGGTTATTCCCGACACCACCAATGCCAAAGCTATTCTCGACTTTCAACCGGGGGCAACCATCGTTGAAGTTAAAGACCAGGCCGATGGCATGGCCAAGCTTGAAGCTGGAGAAATCGAAGCTTTTGCTGGGGATGGCATTGTTTTGGCAGGATTGAAAAAAACCTCTGATAATCCCCAACAGTGGAAAGTGGTGCCTAATTTTCCCTATCAGTACGAAGCCTATGCCTGTTTATTACCCAAAGATGATTCTGACTGGCGCAATTTGGTCAACTACAGCCTAGTCAAATATATGGAAGGGGTAATCAGCGATCAGACCGCAGCGGTGGAAATTTACGAGCGTTGGTTTGATGAAGAAACTGGCGTTGCGCCCTATCCCCGGGAAACGATCAACGATTATTACCAAGGCATTGTGGATAGTTTTGAGTGGATTCCCATTATTAGCTATTAGCAATTATTAGCAAAGCTTAAAGTGGGAGTTAGTTTGCCCCAGCCCTTCATAAGAAGGAATGATCAAATTAAGCCGTTCCTAATGCATAATTTCCTTTTAAGGGCTAGCAAGTATCTATTGCAACCAGCTTTTAATAGTTTTAATAAAGCATTACATCAGCCTGACGTTGAACAAGAGCGGTTAAAAACTAAAATTATTCAGCGCCTAACTCACACCCGTTATGGCCAATCTTTGGGGATCACTAAAGACTCTCCTTGGTCGGCTATTCCCGTAGTTAGCTATGATGATTTTTTTTCCTGGTTAGAACAACAGCAAACCTCACCTAAACAATCAATAATTACCAACGAAAAGATTCATTATTGGCAACAAACTTCGGGCAGTTCTGGCGCGATTAAACAAATTCCCTACACCCATGGTTTACTGACTGCATTTACCTCCATGTTTGCGGTTTGGGCCTATGACCTGCTCCACCATGGCCCAGATTTTCGCACAGGTAAAACCTATGCTTGTGTTTCTCCTACCTTTGGCGATCGCCCTGGAGGCATTGATGACACGGACTATTTGACGGGGCCTCTGCGCTGGCTTAGTGGTCATTTTTTGGTGCGGGTAGGTAATCATTTTCCTGACGGAGACACTTTTCGTTGGGCTTTGGCCTTAGCTTTATTGCAAAATCCAGACTTAGAAATTATTTCCCTTTGGAGTCCAACTTTTTTGACAGTGCAATTAACGTTTATGGCCCAGCACCGTCAGGCCCTGATCACGGCCCTTGGCGATCGTCTGGATGACACAAGACGAAAAGCACTAGAAACAGATCCCATTGATTGGCTAAAAATCTGGCCAAAATTAAAACTAATTTCCTGTTGGGATCAATTATTTGCCAGGGAACCAGCTAGGGCTTTACAGACTTATTTTCCCGGAGTATTTATCCAAGGAAAAGGCTTATTGGCCACGGAAGCTCCCATTACTATTCCTCTAATTAAAGCTGGGGGATTTGTGCCCTTAGTGAACCAAATTGTGTTGGAATTTATGACCGCTGATGGCACCATTGTTGACTTGTGCAAAGTGCAAACAGGGCAAACTTATCAATTAATTATTTCCACTTTGGGGGGACTATACCGTTATCGCCTTGGCGATCGCCTGCAGGTATCCCATTGGTATGCCAAAACCCCTTGCCTGGCTTTGGTGGGTAGGGGCGATCGGGTGAGTGACTTGGTGGGAGAAAAACTAACCGAAGAATTTGTGGCTGAAACCCTTAATAATCTTGGCTTAGTTGGTAACATTGGTCTTTGCTTCCTAGTGCCAGTCCCAGGAACCCAACCCCATTACGTTTTGTACCTATCTTCCGGGGCAATGATGGCGATCGCCGGAGAGGAATCAACATTGGCCCAGCAAATAGACAACGGGCTCCAACGTAGTTTTCATTACCGTCGGGCTCGACAATTGGCCCAGTTAGGGCCGGTGCAAGTGATAACGGATAATTATCCCCCTTGGTTAACCCAGGGGCGTTGGGGAGATGAAAAAAGTTATTGCCTCCGTATTCCCCCTGCTGGGACCGTTTGAAAAACCCCCCGACCACCAAAATTTCAAAGAAATTAGACCCAAGTCCCCCCAAGGCGATCGCCCTATCATCCTAGCCCCTAGCCCTGATGGGGTAAAATTCAATGGTTAGTTTCGTTGTAATTATTGTTAGAGAAATACATGGGTGGACAGACGCTCGCAGAATCTTCCCAAGTTTTGCGCCAAGAAGTATTGGGAGCCCGCCGCTTCAGCAACTTTTTCTGGGCTGGAATTTCTACCATTGGTGGTGTCGGTTTCCTGTTGGCCGGCCTTTCTAGCTACTTTGGCAAAAATCTTTTGATTGTTAGTGACACCACCGGACTGCAGTTTATTCCCCAGGGTGTGGCGCTACTTTTCTACGGTGTGGCCGGCAGCACAGTGGCAGGCTATCTCTGGCTAACCATGGCTCTAAATGTCGGCAGTGGTTACAACGAATTCAATAAAAAGTCAGGGCAAGTGACCATTTTCCGTTGGGGCTTCCCTGGCAAGAACCGCCGCATTGAGTTGATCAATAAAATTGCCGATGTCCAGGCGGTAAAGGCAGAAATTAAAGAAGGCGTTAACCCCAAACGCTCCCTATACCTCAAAGTCAAACAGCGAAGAGATATTCCCCTCACCAGGGCCGGCCAACCCATTTCGCTCTCCCAATTGGAAAACCAGGGGGCTGAGTTAGCCCGCTTTCTAGGAGTACCCCTAGAAGGTTTGTAAATTGCCATTCCCGTGCTGTCAGATTTCACTACCAAGAACACCAAATTCAGGGCAGAAACGGGGGTTTGTTATGTTCAATTGGTCCCCATTTCCCCTAGAAAGTTATCTAAAGTGGACTAAGGTTCCTAACAAGGACTTTAAAGTTGGTTAATTTACATAAACGATGAAAGGCATTTGCCATTAGCAATTACGGAGATTAGATTTTATGAGGATTTTACCGAATATCAGCCGAGCCACTTGGTTTGTGGGCATCTTTTTTATCGTCAACATTTTACTGACTGCCTGCAATCAGCCCTCTGCCAATTCTTCAGCCGAGCCTTCCCCCACGGAAACCAACAGCCCAGTGGCCCAGGTAACAACGGATCCATATAAAGACTATAAGCCTCGCTTAAATGGCAAAGCCACTGTGGAAATGATGGTTAATGGCCAACCAATCATCATTGAAGTGGATGGGGAAAATGCGCCGATTACCGCCGGTAACTTTGTTGACTTAGTGGAACAGGGCTTCTACAACAGTTTAACTTTCCACAGGGTGGTAGATGGTTTTGTGGCCCAGGGGGGAGACCCCAAAGGTGACGGTACGGGGGGTTATGTGGATAAAAACACCCAACGTCCCCGCAATATTCCCTTGGAGATTAAGGTGGACCCTGCAGTAGAAAATGCACCAGAAACCCCGGTCTACAGTCGAGCCTTGGGCAATCAAGCTGGATTTCCGGTGATGCTGCCCCACAAAACCGGCGCTGTGGCCATGGCCCGCTCCCAAATGTTAGACTCCGCTTCTTCCCAGTTTTATTTCACCCTGTCCGATGAAACGGGATTTTTAGACGGTGATTATGCTGTGTTTGGTTACGTCACCCAGGGTATGGACGTAGTGCTGAAGATCAAACAGGGGGACAAGATTCAGTCCGCCAAGGTAATTACAGGGCAAAATAACTTAGAAAAATAGATGCATAGTCCTAATAAATTTACCTCTGGGCCCAAACAGTTTCTGGAGTCGGAAGCTATTACCTCCTATGCGGATGCTGCTGTGGTGGTGGTGCCCATTCCCTATGAGGCAACTACTTCCTACCGTAAGGGCTGTGAGCATGGCCCTGAGGCGGTGCTAGAAGCTTCGGACCAGTTGGAAGCCTATGACGAAGAGTTGGGCACTTCCCCTTGTCATGATTTGGGCATTTACACCTGTGCTCCCCTGGCGGATAGCAATAAGCATCCCGCTTTGGCTGGAGAAGCAATGGTAACGGAGGTTTGTGACGGCATTGGCCCCTTTGTGGAAGACGGTAAATTTGTGGTGGCGATTGGTGGGGAACATGCCATTACCACTGGGGTGGTGCGCGCTATGCAAAGGGGGACATCGGAACCGTTTACGGTGGTGCAAATTGACGCCCATGGGGATATGCGGGACAAATTTGAAGGTTCCCAACATAACCATGCCTGTGTAATGCGTCGGGTGTTGGAATTGGGCTTGCCCACTTTACCGATCGCCATCCGGGCCATTTGTCAGGAAGAGGCAGATTTGATTCGGGAAAAAAATATTCCTGTGTTTTGGGCCAGGGAAATGGCCGATAATCCCCATTGGATTGACCAGGCGATCGCCAGCATCACCACACAAAAAGTCTTTCTCACCATTGATATGGACGGTTTTGATCCGGGGTTTATGCCGGGGGTCGGCACCCCTGAACCGGGGGGACTAGGTTGGTATGAAGGGTTAAAATTTTTCCGCCGTCTTTTTCAAACCAAGCAAGTAATTGGTTGCGACTTGATGGAACTGGCCCCGGTGCGAGGCTCGGTGGTGTCGGAATTTTCTACCGCTAAACTAGCCTATAAGTTGATGGGTTATTGGGGAGAGTCCCAACGGAAAAAACTCTAGCTGTTCTCTGTTGTCAAAAATCTCCCTGAAGTTTAGGAAAAAAAGAATAAAAGTCTCCCACAGACCCAAAGGAGGACAGAGCAAAACTCGCCCCACGGATTCCAAACCTTGCCGGGGTCAAACTCTCTTAAAACAATAAAGGCTTGAGGGTTTCCACCACGGATTTGGCCAGGGTCGGCAAATGGTAGCCCCCTTCCAGTCCTAAAACCGGATAGGGAGATATTTCCATCAGATAATGGGTCATCATGCCGTAATCCTCCGGAATTAGGTTCATATAAGCCAAGGGATCGGAGTGGTTAGCATCATAACCAGCACTCACCAAGAGTAAATCCGGCTTCACTTGCCGTAAAAACGGGAGAGCTTTATTTTCAAACGCCTCCCGATAAACTTTGCCATCCCCCCCTGGTTTGAGGGGAATATTAAGCACATTGTCGTGTTGACCCCGATCGCCAGCGGCCCCTGTGCCGGGATAGCAGGGAAATTGGTGCAGGGAACAATAGAAAATCCGGGGGTTATGGTCCACCAATGCTTCAGTGCCATTGCCATGGTGTACGTCCCAATCTACGATGGCTACCCGCTCCACCCCTGGTCTAGTTAAGGCGTAATGGGCGGCGATCGCCACATTGTTGAGCAAACAAAAACCCATACCCGTGTTACGAATAGCATGGTGCCCAGGGGGACGGGCCAACACAAACACCGCCTCCCGTTGATTTAAGACATGGTCAACCCCATCTAGCCAGGCCCGCACCGCCAAGCGGGCTACATCATAGCTCTGGGGAGAAACATGGGTATCGGCATCGAGGGAACCGCCCCCTAGCTCAGCCAATTTCGCCAATTTGTTTAAATATTCCTGGCTATGGCATCGGAGGATGTATGAATCTAAATTCCACGTCACCGGGGAAGGCTTTTGCCAATGGAGGTAATTCGCTCCGGGCATCTTCCGTAAAGCAGTGGCGATCGCCGTCAGTCGGGCCGGACACTCGGGGTGGGTGGGGCCAGTTTCGTGGCGCAAAAACTCTGCGCTGTAGATAATAGCGACCATGGTAAGTGGTGGTGGATAGTAAAATTAGGCGGAGAAGGCGGAGCAAAAAGTTTGGCCAGCCCTTCAGCCATTGCCCCAGGGCGATGACCCACCAATGCTATTCTAGGTAGGGTATTGAGCCAAATTTAAGATCGAGGCAGTTTAGGCTATGCAAGTTAATAATCTCGGCTTTATAGCAAGTATTTTATTTGTGTTGGTGCCAACGGTTTTCCTGTTGATCCTGTTTATTCAAACCGGGAAACAAAGCGAAAGCTAAGCCTTGGTTAACCATTGTCAAATTGTCAAACAGAACAGAGTCAGGGGCGGAGTTGATCCAGCCCCTTTTTTTGCCGATAGTTAAACCCTGGGTAAATATTTCGCCTTTAATTGAAATTAGATCCCTTCTTTGCGAGTTAGTAACACCGGACAGGGGGCATTGACCCGAATATAGTCCGACAGGGAAGTGCCCAATAGTCGGTCCAAGTCCGGCAAACTCTTGGCAATGGAGGGCCGGCGATCGGGGGAACCCAACAGCATCAAGTCAGCATTGTAATCCTCCGCCAATTCGCATAGTTTTTCCCCTGGCTTACCCCCCGTTACGGTGCAACGATAGGCAATACCCAAGCGCTTCGCCTTGGCGATCGCCGGAGCTAGGACGGGATTTTCCTCAATTTCTTGCCGGGAAAGGGGTAGTAGATCCGGTTTGAGGTCAGGGTTCACCCGAGCTAGAATTAATTCCCCTTCCGGATAATCCCGCAAAAGCTCCAGGGCTAGTTCCAACGCATACTCCGCCGCCGCTGACTTATCCAGGGCCACCATGACCCGTTTAATGCGCTTAACGTAAATATCGTCCTTCACCAACAACATGGGGTGATTGGTCAGTTGAAATACATACTGACTAACGGAATTTTCTAGAATGGCTTCCAACCGCTTCAAGCCCCGGGAACCCATAATAATTAGGTCCGCATCAATTTCATTGGCCACATCACACACCACCCCCTTGGGATCCCCTTGGCGCAACACGGTAGAAACCTTACTGGGCTCGATGGCCACATCTTCCAACAAATCCGCCAGGATCTTACCCCCCTCGGCCCATTTTTCCGTAAATGCCTCCGTGGTAATTTGGGGCGGAACCACGTGCAAAATGGTGATTGATGCCTTTTGCACCGCCGGAAAATCCATCATGACCTTGAGCATTTCTTGGGTTTGGCTGGTGCCAGAATCTGCGTATAAAATTTTGCTAAGCATGATAATTGAGTTCCTTGAATCGATTCAGGGAGAGCTCCACCGTGCCATGGAGATTGATAACGGCAAGCCCTCCTCGGTTAAGCCTTATCCCTTCAGAATAAGGCCAATGCAAGCGCAGAAATTTAACGACTTGTTGCGGACTTTCTCAGCCTTGGTGGGCCATGGTTCTATGGGGACTCCAAACCCAATGCCCATGTCAACAGCTAGCCCTACTCCCCAATTGACGGCGGGAGTATGTCAAAATCTAGGGAAATTTGAGATTGTCGTCAGCCATTACCGACGAGTGAACGCTATGAACGTGATTGTAGATTTATGTGTTGTCCCCCTGGGTGTGGGGGTTTCTGTGGGTCAATATGTGGCTGCTTGCCAGAAAGTGTTGACAGAAGCGGGGCTGAAACATACCATGCATGCCTACGGCACCAACATTGAAGGGGATTGGGACGAAGTTTTTGCCGCAGTTAAGGCTTGTCATGAAGCTGTTCATGCCCTGGGAGCCCCCCGCATTACTTCCAGCATGCGTTTTGGTACCCGCACTGATCGCCCCCAAACCATGGATGAAAAGGTGAAAAGTGTGGAAACATGGCTGGAAAATTCTTAGACGGGCAATGGTGGGAAAGCCAAAGTTAATTGCTAATTCTGTCTAGCCAAGGTGAATTTTAGTTTTTAACCCGTCAACTTAGTTAACTTTCGGGCTCCGTTGCTTGTAGCTCTACTAGATAACTGCCCCATTTTTCCTCGTTAGTGCGGGGGTCAATGTCTTTTTTTAACAACCGCCAACTTTTGCCCTCACTTTGCCGTTGCAGGTAAACATCAAAGGGATTCTGTTTTTGGGTCACTGTTTGCCGGGGCAGAATTAACTTTAAGTCATATCCCCCAGTGAGGTGATAGGCCGGTAAATTATCCACGGCGATCGCCTCAATATTTTTGACATTGATTTTACTAATTTCAAAATCTGGGGTCGGGGCGTTTAAATGTTGGCTCAGGGCAGTTTGGGTACGATTAAGTTGGAAAGTAATTACTTGCTGTACCACCGCACCGTCAGGGGCAAATTCCAAAGGGGGCAGGGCACTTTGACAGGCATTTAAACTGAAGCAAATCAAACCAAGGGTTAACCAATTTAGCAATCGATGCCGATAAAAATCGATTAGGTTAACGCTGAAACTCTGCCAAGGCTGAAGGATTTGCTTGCCCGAAAGTGATTTTTGCATAAACAATTAACTAATCAGCGCTATTCAACTGTTGCAATTTCTCCAATACCTTTTCTGCGTGGCCCTTAACCCGCACATTAGGCCAAATGTGGGCAATATTCCCCTGGGGATTGATCAAAAAAGTAGAACGAAGAATGCCTTCATACTCTTTGCCCATAAACTTTTTCGGTCCCCAAGCGCCATAGGCTGCCGCTAATTCGTGTTCCGGATCACTGAGCAGTTGAACGGTTAAATTATGCTTGTCAATAAATTTGCCGTGACTTTTTTCCGAATCCGGACTAACACCGACAACAACAGCATTTAGATCTGTAAATTCCGGTAACTTTTCGCTAAAACCTATCGCTTCAGTGGTGCAACCGGGGGTGTTGTCTTTGGGGTAAAAATAAAGGACTAACCACTGTCCCAAAAAATCATCGGAGGAAATTGTTTTCCCCTCAGCATTGGGGGCGGAGAAAGTCGGGGCTGGTTGATTAGTTTCTAAGGCAGTGGCCATGTTAAAAAAATTCTTAGATGTCTTAAGAGAAATGATCTTGGGAACTTTTACAGGAGTGATAATTGTTATACCAATTCGTTAAATTCCAGCGACGTATCAAGAGATATCCCCCCTAGCACCCCTTGAGAAGGGGGGAAGCCGATAGGCGGGGGGATTAGGAATCGTATCTATCATTTTAAAATTTGGTATTACTTAAAATCTCACCTGAATAGCTTGAACTTACTTTATATGTAAAGGAATCAAAATCAGGGGCAAAATGGCGATCGCCAGCAGGAGGAAAGCTCCAACCCAGCTAGCTAAACGGTGGGAATTCGGGGTAATGGAGAAACCTAGTAAATGGTCAATGCGGGCTAGTAAGCGGTCTTGCTGACCGGAGAAGGGCACTGCCAAGGGAATAGGATTGGCCACCATGGAATTTTGGGCCACTAGGGCCAGGGCTTCCGCCAGCACCAAGGGATCACAGTTTTTTGCCCCATGGCGATCGGCTCGACATTCCCTCTGCCACAGTAATTCCTGCCATAAAGATTCCGTTTCCGGTAGCCAAAAAGTTAGGCGACGCAGGCATCCCAACCAGAAAAACGTCCAAGTATCCCGGTAAAAACGATGGGCATTTTCATGGGCTAAGACCGCATTTACCTGTTCCGGAGACAGCAATTTCAATAAACCCTGACTTACCACCAGTTCCGGTGACCATAATCCCACCTGGGCACTGTAGGGAAAAGGAGTATCCAAAAGACGAATTTTTTGTCCCTGCCAATCGGCCAAGGGGTGAACTTTTACCGCCGCCAACGTTTGCCAAGTTTGCCAGGTAAGGTTGGCAACACAAACTGCTGTCCAGAGCAAAAATAGCCAAGCGAGAAAGTGACTGCCCATGCTAGCGGGGAAGCCAAACATCCAACCACAACCCATCCAGGCGATCGCCATGCTAGTGGTAATCAACAGTAGGGGGGGAAGGGCAAAAAAGCCTAACGCTATGGACCAAGACAATCCGCCCGGCCAGCAACGAATGGCCCAACGCAGGCCAAAGGCAATTAAAACTGCAATGGCAAACAAAATACTGTGCATTATTTCTCCTCCTGTCGCTGTTGTCGGGCCGCCCGCAAACGATCGGCGATCGCCGTTAACTGGTCAATGCTGGCGGTGTCCAAACTATCAGCAAAGGCCGCCACCACATCCGGGTTACTAATGGCCAAAAATTGTTGCAACTGCTCATAGGACTGTACTGCCTTAGCCTGCTCCGCGCTCACCCTTGCTGTCCAAATGAAAGCCTTGCCCTGGCGATGGCACACTAACCAACCCTTTTTGGTAAGTCGATTTAGCACTGTGGTCACCGACGAATAGGCCAACTCCCGATCAGGGTCGCTCAAAATGCGATCATGGATATCTTTCACCGTGGCCTGGCCCAATTGCCAGATAATTTGTAAAATTTCCTGCTCCAGGGGGCCCAGGGACAATTGTTGGGGACGGTAGGGGGGAATCCAACTCATGGGGAGGAGAAAATACTAATTCTTTTTGGAGGGAATAACTCCCACCACTAATCCTAACTTCCCTCAGGAAGAAAACAAGGTATGAAAGCAAAAATATCCTCAGACTTAACTGGTTGTCACAATAGGGGACGGACTGGGCGGAATAAATGGCTATGGTCGGGATGATAAAGGCGCGATCGCCTGGGTAAATTGGTCTTTAAAGCTGGGCTAATCAGGTAAAGGGTGGTGCGGATTAAATTTTCCCGCAAACTTAAGGCTGCCATTTCTGCCAAGGGCACTAACCAAATCTTTTCATCGGGCCAACCCACCCGAAAACAAACCGCTACGGGAGTGTCGCCGAGATAATGCTCTAACAATTGGTTCTGAGCTTTTTCCACATGGCGCGCCGCCAAATATAATCCCAGGCTAGCTTGGTGATAAGCCAAACTTGCTAATTCTTCCCGTTCTGGCACCGCCGAAGCCGCACCACTAATGCGGGTTAGCACAATGGTTTGCACGAGATCAGGCACCGTAAGTTCACAGTTTAAGATCGCCGCCGCCGCTTGAAAGGCGCTAATGCCCGGCACACAAACAAAGGGAATATCCGCTTCCCCCAGAGCTTGCATTTGTTCGTGGATGGCGCTGTAGAGAGTGAGATCACCGGAATGGAGCCGCACCACAATCTTGCCTTGGCGCACCGCTGTGATCATCAAAGGCACAATGGTTTCCAAGGTTTTATTCCCGGTGGCAACACATTCCGCCTGGGGTCTGACGTCCGCCAACATTTGTTTGGGCACCAGGGAATCGGCATAGAGGACTAAATCCGCCGCCTGCAAAAGCTTTTGCCCCTTAATGGTCAATAAATCCGGATCACCGGGGCCCGCCCCAACAAAATAAACCGCCGGAGAAAAAGAAGAGTTTTGTGAATCCATGAAGACGTTTTTATAAAGATTATCTGGGAGGTACAAGAAAAACAAATAGCATTTATCGATAACTATAAATTGCGTAAAATTTTCACAATTAAGACTATTTTAAATATTTAGTTTAAATACCTAAATTGTCATTTTCGCTTTTATTATCATAGAAAATTTTATTATTGGTCTTTGTTGAACTCATATGAACATTTTTTGCCCATTTAAACCTTTGTTATTTCGCTCTGATTTAATATGAGTAAAATGCGGGAAGCGTATTATTTTTTTGCCACTTTTTGAATCTGATATTCTGTAACTTCTACCGTGTCATTCGGAATTAATCCCTCAATGCTGTAACCATATTCTTGACCATTTAAACCCGAATAATGCTCAACCACAACACCAGTTTGATACCGGGTCAAACCATACTCAGGAATATCTTCCGTTAACATTACTTTTGAAAAGAGTGGGTAAATCATATTGCTATACGAAGTTATGCGGTTAAGAGAGTGACAAGGCGAGTATCGGTCTCTGTAACAATCCAAATAGTTTTCACATTGAGACACTTACCGTTAGGACCTTTGAGAAAAACAATAATTTCATATTTTTGACCAAATTGGGTTTTCCTAGTGGAGATGGCCTCCAGGGTCAGAATTTGTTGGCGTGGATCCTGCTCTAATTGACACTAGTTAGTTTGAGTATAACCAGCTCTAGCTAAATATTGAGACTTATAGCTAATTTAGCTATATAGAGCATGATTTTAGTGCATTAAAGAGAGCGAGAATGCACACACTTCCTGGTACTAGCATAGATAAAGTTATTGAAGATTATTGCATAGTCTAGTGCCTCATAGTTGTACTAATTAACTATAATTGCACCAATGATCTTTACAGAAAGCTTGAATGCAGAAGGCTTTGAAGGATGGTTGAGAGTGTATCTTTTAGCATCACTCAGCATTCCATCAGTCTTAACAATGGATAATGCTTCCATTCATCGTAAAAATGCCATTAAAGAATTGGTTAAAGAAGCCGGTCATGAGGTTGTATTTTTACCGAAGTACTCTCCTGATTTAAATGATATTGAGCATGATTTTAGTGCGTTAAAAAGAATCAGAATGTATGCCCCTGTCGGAACATCTCTTGATGAAGTGATTCGGTCTTATTGCATCGTTTAGTGCTTCACTCTTATTTGAAATAAGTATAACTATAATTACATATTTAATGCTAAGATTGCTAGAGATTTCCAAAAAAGCGAGTGTAACAATGTTAGATAAACTACATTGTTCAAATTTAGGGAAATTTATAAATAATACCACCGGACTCACTAGCTTCAAATGTGGCATTGAACTCAATCGCCTTTTGGTCCAAATATTCTTTGGCTTCCTTACCATCAATTTCTGCGGCCTTGCAAAACTGTAAAACCGTAATGGTGTTTTTATTTTCCTCCAGAATTTGGAAGAAAATTTTTCTGAGGTTCTCCGAGGTCGCCATAGTGATTTGTTGTTGTTGCTTTCTGCCATCATGGACCGCACTCCAGAGTAGCCCACCCCCCAGGGCACTCATGGGCAGGGAAAAAATCATCAGAGCCGCCGCCGCTCCATCCCGGTCTTCCTGGGACTTAGTGGAGTCGAAAATTTCCACCACACAGTAGAGCCCCAGGGGAATTCCCAGGGAAAGCAAAAGAAAAGCCACAATTTGTTTGATTAATCTCATGGTTCCAATGGGCTAAAAAGTTAATTGGGCAAAAACTCAGTAAATTAGACTATTTTGCCATTAACACCACAGAAGAACGGGGCTGAACCCAATATGTTTCTCCCTCAACCGGAGAGGCGATCGCCGGCTCCTGGAAATCCAACGGAGTTGGTAAGTAGGTATCCACCAGTCGATGCCAAATCAAACCATCGTTTAGAGGGGGCAATTCAAAATTCAGCGGTTCCCAATAGGCATTAAAGATCAGATGGAGAATTTCCTCCGCTCCTGGATGGAATAGGGTGACCGCCAAAGTATGAGAAGTGTAAGACCAATCGGGCTGGGCTAGTTTCACTCCATGCCAAACCACGCAGGAGCCCGGTAAATCCTTAGTTGCTTTAAGATACATTTCCCGCAGAGCCGCTTCGTCCACTGGAGGGAGAGGTTTATAAACGAGTTCTTCCCCGTCCTGGCCATCCCCATCGGAGCCTTCATTTTCGTCAGGAAAGCGGGGTAAGGCGAAATTTAACACCGGCAATAAACTTTCCTCAAGAAATAGGGATAGGCTTTGGGTCAAAGCAATAATGCCCCGCAAAAAGTGAGTTTCATCGCTGTGGGTTTCTTCGCCACTCCAGTCGAACCAACTTAGTTCGTTATCTTGGCAATAGCCGTTATTATTGCCCTGCTGGGTTCTGCCCACCGGATCTCCCATCAGCAACATCGGCGTACCCTGGGAAAAGAATAAAATAGTTAGAAAGTTTTTAATTTGCCGCAGTCGCAGTTGATTAATTTTGGGGTCATCGGTTTCCCCTTCCACGCCACAGTTCCAACTGAAATTATCATTGGTCCCGTCTCGGTTCTTTTCTCCGTTGGCTTCGTTGTGTTTTTCGTTGTAGGAAACCAAGTCTACCAGGGTAAAACCATCATGGCAGGTGACAAAGTTGATACTGCGGTTAATATCCGTATCTTGGCGATAGTAAATGTCGGGGCTACCTAGTAGGCGGCTAGCCAATGCTGGCACTGCGCCATTATCCCCTTTGACAAAGCGACGCACATCGTCCCGAAAAGGACCATTCCATTCCGCAAACCAGTCTGCCAACTCCACAAATTTACCGACGCTGTACAGTCCCGCCGCATCCCAAGCTTCGGCGATCAATTTAGTACCGGCTAAAATCGGGTCAGATTCGATCGCCCAGATGATGTTGGCGGTGGCAATTTCACTACCATGGAGGGGCACTCCTTTGGTATCTCGCACCAGTACGGAAGCCAAATCAAAGCGAAAGCCATCCACATGCATTTCCGATACCCAGTAGCGCAGGGAATCAAGGATTAGACCCCCCACCACGGGGTGATTAGCCTTAACGCTATTACCGCAACCGCTGTAGTTGCTGTAGGAACTTTTATCTTCATCGAGGATGTAATAGGTTCTGTTATCAATGCCCCGGAAGGAAAGGGTGGGGCCATTTTCGTTGCCCTCCGCAGTGTGGTTAAACACCACATCTAAAATTACCTCTATGCCCGCTTTGTGCAGGGCTTTGACCATGTCCCGAAATTCGTCTACCACTTCCAGGGGATCATCGGCAGCACTGTAGCCTTGGTGGGGCGCAAAAAAGCTGATGGTACTATAACCCCAATAGTTGGTCAGCCCTGGTTGGGCATCTTCAGGGTCAAAATAATGCACCGGTAATAATTCCACCGCTGTAATGCCCAATTCCTTGAGGTAGGGAATTTTTTCAATTAATCCTGCATAGGTGCCCCGTTTGCTTTCGCTTAAACCCGAATTAGGGTTGCGGGTAAAGCCCCCAACGTGGAGTTCGTAGATAATGCTGGCGGCGTAGGGCGTGCGGGGGGCATGGTCATCCTCCCAGTCGTACACACTGGTGTTCACCACCACGCTGCGTAGGGCCTGGGCGCAGTTATCTCCGGGGGCCATGGCTGCTTTGCGGTCGTAAATATCCTTACCGGCGATCGCCTTGGCGTAGGGGTCGAGCAAAACTTTGTCCGGGTCAAACCGATGGCCCTTTTCCGGTTCGTGGGAGCCATCAACACGGTAAGCGTAAACCTGCCCCGCCTTTAAACCTTCCACAAAAATATGCCAGTAGTAGAAAGTCCGATTTTGCCCTCGATGAAGCTCAATGGTTCGGGCCGGTGCCGGATCATTCGGGCGATCGAACAATAATAGGGTCACTTTTTCCGCATGCTTGGAAAACAGGCAGAAATTAACCCCGTCGGCATAGACCGTTGCCCCCAAAGGAAAGGTTTGGCCAATGCGGACATCGGTGGACAGGTTGGGAACAGATATCAACTGTGGCACAGGCAATTCCAAAAATTGTTCAGATTCTTTCCCTTAAAACTAGCAAACCTTTGAAAAAGGGAAACAATGGCGATCGCCCTTGTCATGGCCGGATGTTTTTTCCCCGTGGTGGAAAGTTGGTTTGGCCCTGGCAAGCAAAAGGGGTGATTAAAACTTTCTGGCACACCCAGTTTTTGACGCTCCTTAATCCAGACCCGGCGGCAACGGTTCCCCACAAATTAAATGGATTTCCTTGATGCGCTCAAACAACCAAGGTACGGACTCTCGATATTCCAGTAACAATGCCAAGGGACTAAGCAAAGCGGCGGCCGTTAGGTCTGCTATGGTCAACTGGTCACCACAAAGATAGGGCTGATCTTGCCAAACAGATAGAACCCGGAAAGCCAGGGCCAATCGTTTTTTCGCTAGGGCAACGGTGGTGCCATTGATGTTGTACTGACGGCGGACAATTTGAATGACCATCTGACTGGCAAGGGATGGGTCAATGGCCTTGCCTGCCCCAGCTCGGTAATCGTAATAAACAAACCGGGTTGCCGTACCAATGCTTTCATCCAACCAATCCTCCAGCCACTCCGCCCTCAATCTCTGTTCCGCTTCCAGGGGAAATAAACGGCGATCGGGGGAAAATTCCTCTAAAAAGCGGAAAATCTCGCTGGAATCACTGATACATTCCGGTTGTCCTGGGAGTTCTGGACAAAGTACTGGCACCGTAGTGGTACCGGTCTTGGGTTTAAATTGCAGAGCATGGAAACCGGGAGTTAAATTTTTAACTCGGTAAACAATGCCCTTATAACCCAAGGCCAGCCTAGCTTTGCGGCAGTAGTGGGAAGTGCTGAATTGGAGCAACAACATCCTAGGTGGCCAACGTCCGACGCTTCATGGTCATTTCATAGGCTTCGATGATGTCTCCTTCCTTCCAGTCGTTGAACTTGCTACAGCCAATGCCGCACTCATAGCCAGCATTAACTTCCCGCACGTCCTCCTTAATCCGTTTGAGGGAATCGATGTTGCCTTCAAAGAGCACTTGGTCACCCCGGCGCACCCGCAGGTTACGATTCCGGATAATTTTGCCTGATTGCACGTAACAACCGGCAATATTACCCCGACCCACGGGGAAGACAGCCCGCACTTCCGCTGTTCCCAGGGAAGACTCAATTTCTTCGGGATCCAAGAGACCTTCCATCGCTCCTTGGATGTCATCCAGAAGCTTATAGATAATGTCGTATTCCCGAATGTCCACCCCTTCCTGGTCGGCGGCCTGACGGGCTCCACTGGCCAAGGTGGTGTTGAAGCCAATGATGATTGCTCCACTGGCGGCGGCCAAATCCACATCGGTTTCCGTTACTTCCCCTGGGGACGCCAACAGGACTCGGATCTGTACTTCCCCTTGGGGTAACTGTTCCAAGGAGCCTAAAATAGCCCCCAAGGAACCCTGTACGTCTGCCTTGAGGATGATGTTGAGTTCCTTGAGTTCCCCTTCCTGGGCCTGGGCCGAAATACTGCTGAGGGTAACCTTACGGGAAGACATGGCCTGTTGCAGACGGGTTTGACGGTCTTCCATGGCCCGGGCTTCCGCTTGCAGACGGGCATCTTTTTCGTTGGTAAAGACTTCAAATTCATCCCCGGCGGCGGGCACATCCCCTAAGCCAAGGATCTCTACTGCAAAGGAAGGACTGGCTTCCTCGACTTTGTCGCCCCGGTCGTCGATCATGGCTCGGATTTTGCCGTACACAGCCCCCACCACAATGGCATCCCCAACTCGGAGAGTACCGTTTTGGATCAAGAGGGTAGCCACAGGACCCCTCGTGCGGTCTAGGTTAGCCTCAATCACGGTGCCTTTAGCCTGACGGTTGGGATTAGCAACGAGTTCTTCCACTTCCGATACGAGCAGAATCATTTCGAGCAAGCCATCCAGGTTATCTCCGTTGAGGGCACTGACGGGCACCATGATGGTGTCTCCCCCCCATTCTTCAGCCAGGAGGCCAAGTTCGGACAATTCCTGCTTAATGCGGTCGGGATTGGCTTCAGGTTTATCGACTTTGTTGATGGCCACAATTAGGGGAACCCCGGCGGCCTTGGCATGGCTAATGGCCTCTTTGGTTTGGGGCTGGACGCCATCATCGGCGGCTACCACCAGAATGGCAATGTCCGTAACCTTGGCTCCCCGGGCCCGCATGGCGGTAAAGGCTTCGTGGCCAGGAGTATCAAGGAAGACAATCTGTTCGGTTTTGTCGTTGTGCTCCACTTCCACGTGGTAGGCACCAATGTGCTGGGTAATACCCCCCGCTTCCCCTTGGGCCACCTTGGTTTTGCGGATGGAGTCCAGCAACGTGGTTTTACCGTGGTCCACGTGACCCATGATGGTAACCACAGGGGGACGACGTACGAGGTTGTCCAGATCCGCTTCGTCGAGCATTTCTGTGGTTTTAGCGGCGGCGGCGACCCTTTCAGGGGTTTCCACGGCCACTTCAAAGGATTCGGCCACCATACGGGCGGTTTCTTCGTCCAAGGTTTGGGTAATTTGCACCGCCACCCCTTTGAGGAAGAGCCGTTTGATGATGTCTGTTTCGGAAATTTTTAATAGATCCGCCAGATCCCGGACAGTCAAGCTCCGGTCCAACATGATCACTTCGGGTTTTTGCACCACTTCCTTCCGGTCCCGGCGATCGCCACGACTGCGGGAACTACCACCAACGCTACTACCCGCTTCGGATTTGAGGGTGGGCTTTTTAACCTTGGCCACGGTGGGGGTGCTGGGTTTGGCCGCCAAGGATTTTGGTTTAGGTGGACGGGCAATGGAAAGACTAACCAGGGTAGGCTTGGGTCCATTATCCCCATCTATATCCAGGTCATCGTCATCGTCGTCCATTTTGGGCCGGCGTTTGCCCTTGTTGGCCGCTTTGGCCTTATTGGCTTTTTCGTCTTCATCATCTTCCCACTGATCTGGTTTACCCAAACGCGGAGGAGTAGGACGCTTCAGCTTGGGCTTGGGTTTCTCTGTGGAGAGCAGATCAGCATCATCGGCATCGTTGTCCCCATCGACCCCTTTGCCCCGACTAAGGGGCGGAAATTCCAGCAATTCTGGTAAGTTTTCGTCCTCTTCAGGCCGGGGGGGCTTGGGCCGGCGCAATTCTACCTTGGGCTTAGGTGGTTCCGGAGCGGCGATCACTACCTTCTCTTCCCTGTCACCGGGGGAGCGGGCTTGACCCCGATTATCCTTCAAACTAACAATTTCCGGACGGTTAACCTTAGGTTTAGCGGGGGCAGGGACAGCGGTTTTGTTGGGACTGGCTGTTCGACCAGGGGGCCCTGCCAAACGGGGGGCTGGAGCCGCTTTCTTTGCAGGAGGAGTAGGGAGAGCTGGCTTACTGGGGGGAGATTGCAAACTGGGCACTGGGGGCGGTGCCAAAGGCTGGGTGGGGGGGGCAA
>NZ_CP019225.1:95108-108640 GCF_010222815.1 Synechocystis sp. CACIAM 05
GGGGGCGGGGATACTGGGCTCTGGGGGCGGCGCAAAGGGGTGGGGTGGGGGGAGCAACACTTTTGGGCGCTTCCTGGGCAGGCTCTTCCTGTTTCTGAATCTTTGGAGCTGAAGCTTTGGCCACGGGGGGTTGGGGCGGTGTGGGGGCCTTCGGCGCTTGTAGTTTTGGCCGGGGAGGGGGGGTGGGCCGGGCCGGAGATGGACCGCCAGATTTTTCCTGTTTGTGGTGAATTGCTAGAATCTTCTGCTGCTTGGGATCTGACTTATCCTCTTTCGACTCCGGACGGGATGCCACTCTAGGCTTTTTCGGTTGTTGGGGGGTGAATTTTTCAGCTGCCGCTTTGATGCGCTCCGCATCGGATTCACTGATGGTACTGCTATGACTTTTAGCGGCCACGTTGAGCCGTTCGCAGATGTCTAAAATATCTCGATTCTCCAGATTTAATTCTTTTGATAGGTCATAAATTCTGACTTTGGCGTTGTTCATCCACTGTCCCCCTGACTAATGATCCATAAATTTAATAAGTGACAAATTGGTTTATGTGAGTGCAAAGACTAGGTGCACAGACAGAGCACTAGCTTTTTCCAGGGGCATTGTCCCCAAGAAAGCTTTGCGGAGTCGATAAGGTGAAGCCGAAATAGTAAATGGTTTTACTCCTAATGCTAACTAACGGTAACTGCCGCTGGGTAAGTTTCGGCAGAGGGCATCCATGGTGATGGATAGGGAAAGGGTCTATGGCAGCGCCTCAGGGAGTGGTGAGAAGACGGGCTTCTAGTTGCTCAAAGAGATGGCTGGGAACTGGGGCTCGGAGGGCCCGCCCCAACAGATTTTTGTGGCGAGCTTTACGCAGACAGTCATGGGTCGGACATAAATAAGCCGATCGCCCCGCACCGTGATCTAATTGTACAGTTCGGGATGGATAGACTCGGACAATTCGCCAAAATTGTCGGCGATCGCCTACTTTGCGACAGCTGAGGCAACGACGGTATCCAGGGGCCATGGTCAACGGTGGGCAAGGAGTGGTCAGGACAAATTAGCACAAAGCTGGCATTATCAACATTTCCTAGCTTAACTCTTCTTCCTCCTCCAACTCCGGTTCTATACATTGTTCTTCTTGGTCAGGTTCATCCTCCATCAAGGCGATCGCCTCTGGGGTTTCCTCTAACTGTTCAGCTTCCTCGGCTTCCAAAGCAGCCATTTCCGCTTCTAATTTAGCTTGGGCCTCCTGTTCTGCTGCTTCCCGTTCTGCCCTGGCCTGGGCTGAAGCCGCCGCCCGCTCCAAAATAGATTGTTCAATGGCTTCCTTATCCCGGGCATAGGTTTCGGGATCTTTGATGTCAATTTTCCAACCGGTTAAGCGGGCCGCCAACCGGACGTTTTGTCCCTCCTTGCCGATCGCCAAACTGAGTTGATCCTCCGCCACAATTACCAGGGCATGGCGCTCCTCCGCATGGATGAGGTAAACCTGGTCCACCCGGGCTGGACTGAGGGCCTGGGCAATATACGTGGCCGGGTCTGGGGACCAACGGATCACATCAATTTTTTCCCCCCGGAGCTCGTTGACCACCGCATGGATACGGGAACCCCGGGCGCCAATGCAGGCTCCCACCGGATCCACATCCCGCTCTAGGGTGTCCACCGCAATTTTTGTTCGGGGGCCCACGGAAGGGGAAGGGGGTTTGGCTTCCCTGGCCACGGCAACAATGCGCACCACCTCTTCTTCAATTTCCGGCACTTCCACACTAAATAAATCCACCACCAACCCCGCCGCTGCCCGGGAAACCACCAATTGGGGACCTCTTTGGGAGCCTTCCCGTACCCGTTTGAGATACACCCGGAAGGTGGAGTTAGCCCGGTAATTATCGTTGGGTAACTGTTCCCGTTTGGGCAATTCTGCTTCTACCTCTGGCTGACCAAAACTACTCTGCACCGCCACAATGATGGACTGCCTTTCAAAGCGCAGGGCCCGGGCATTGAGAACAGTGCCTTCCAGGTCTTGGAATTCTTCTTGGATAATTTTTCGTTGTTGATCCCGCAGTTTTTGCAGTAATACCTGCTTAGTTTGAATGGCGGCCATGCGCCCAAAGTCCTTTTGTTCTGGGGTCACATCCAGCACTACTTCGTCCCCCAGTTGGGCTTCTTCGGCCACTTCCAGCACTTCCTTGAGGGAAATTTGTTGGTCAGAATTTTCCACTTCCTCCACAATCCGTTTGGTGGAAAGTACCCGAAAGCCTTCTTCTTCTGTGTCTAATTCCACTTCAAAGTTGTTGAAATATTCTTCGGGGAATTGGTGCCCCATCAACTGCGATCGCCGAAAACGCTCGTAGCCCTTCAATAAAGCTTCCCGTAGAGCTTCTTCCACCGCCGTGGTGGGTAAATTATTGCGCTTACTAATTTCACTAATCATGGCCGGGAGCCCCGGTAAACTAACAAGAGACATGGAAAATCCTCCAAAATATTTGCGATAAAGCTCTAGCCCTTCCCCAGACCTAGGCCGGCTAGACTCCGGGGTCAATTAATGGGGTAGCCGCACTGTTAACCCCACTGTCAAAGGAATAGCCACGGTTCTCCCCCTAATGCTTAAGTAAACTGCCTCTCCATCTCGCCCTTGTAAACTCCCCTGCCACTGACTTTGGCCCTGGTGGGGATTGTCACCGGTAACCACTACTTCAAACCCTTTAAAGGCAATAAAATCTCGCTCCGTGGCGAGGTATGGGGAAATGCCTGGGCTAGAAACTTCCAACACGTAGGCGCTGGCGATCAAACTGCTTTCCTCCAATTGGGCTTCAAAGCTCCGACTAAAGGCTTCACAGTCATTAAGGCTAGTATCCTGCTGGAGATTACGGATATCAATCCGCAACACCGGTGGACGTTTATTGGTTTGGAATACCGCATCCGTCACTTCCAGCCCCAAATCCTCGGCAATGGGCTGTGCTAATGCAAGAATGTCGGGAATTACGGGATGGGTCATTGAATACAATTGGGCATAAAAAAAGCGGGGGACACCCACTTCTGGAAAAAAGTCCAAGATTGGGGCAGACCGCACCGTTGCGTATCTACTCTGCGTCCAGTTTAGCAAATCTTCGTGGCCATCCGACCTAATCTCGCCACTCCCCCATTAATCACCCTATCTCATTCCCTTTTGCCGGTGACGATATAGGAAACCCGTTGGGCAATATTGGTGGCATGGTCGGCCATTCTCTCTAGGTGGCGAATCACTAGGGCCATAAGCAAAATTGGTTCCACTACGCCCTTAATGTCCCGTTGGAAGGCGAGGGTTTTATACAGGCGATCGTAGGCGTCATCCACCACGTCGTCCATTTTTTTGACAATTTCCCCGGCGTTGGGGTCCAGTTGGGTCAGGCAAACGAGGCTTTGGTCCAACATATGTTGGGCTTGCCAGGCCATGGCGGCAATTTCGTCCATACAGGGATGGGGGGGATAGCGGGTCAACTTCATGGCAATTTCCCCCAAATCCTGGGCATAGTCGCCAATTCTTTCTAAATCCCGCACTAATTGCATAATGGCGCTGAGTAGACGCAGATCTTGGGCTACGGGGGCTTGGAGGGTGAGGAAACTGGCGCATTCCTGCTCGATATGGCGGTAGAGGCGATCAATTTCCTTTTCCAATTCGGCAATTTTTAGGGGGGTTTCTAACCTATTCTCAAACAGGGCCTGGTGGCTCATGCGGAAGGATTCTTCCACTAAGGCACCCATGCGGAGTACGTCTTGCTCTACCCGTTTGAGAGCTTGCTCAAAGTAACTACGTTCGGGATTGTTAATCTGTTGGGATAAACTGGCGGCCATGATACTAGGGGGATGGGGAAAGAAATCGACTGAACAGACTATTTAGGACCACCTACGGGTATGGGAAAAAACCGGAATGCCAAAATCAACCGTTAATTTCAATTTCAATCAGCAGGCCATTGCTCAACTGACCGCTCCATGGAGAATTGGTGTGTTCATTGTAATGTTGGCCGCTGCTTGGTTGCCTTTCTTAGTGCCCCTTTCCCTGGCGATCGCCGATGCCAATTTGCGTTCCATTGTGGTGATGGGGATTTTATTTTTAATTTTCCTGGTCCTGCTAATTTTTTGGAGTCATTGGTGCTACCAAACACCCCTGTCTTTAAAAGCCTATGGAGTCTATGGTCTGGGCTGGAATCGCCGCCAGGGAGTGGAGTTACTACGGGGACTGGGGCTTGGTTTTAGTTTTACCTTCGGTCTATTTATCATCCAGGGCTTATTGGGCTGGGCCGTGCTGGCACCCGCTGGCGATCGCCTCTGGACAATTATTATGCAGGGAAGCCTCACTGGGTTGGGAGTAGCCCTAGCAGAAGAACTATTTTTTCGGGGTTGGTTACTAAAGGAGTTGGAACAGGGTTATGGCAACAAAACCTCCTTGGCGAGTAACGCCATTATTTTTGCTGTGCTCCATTTCCTGAAGCCCCTAGGAGAAGTAATCCGCACCCTGCCCCAATTTCCGGCCCTGGTGTTGTTGGGTTTGAGCTTAGGCATCACTAAACGCCGCCATGGCGATCGCCTGGGCCATAGCATTGGTCTCCACGGGGGCATGGTCTGGGCCTATTACATTGTCAATGTGGGGCAATTAGTGACCTATACGGAAAAAGTGCCGGCTTGGGTGACGGGCATTGACCGCAATCCTCTTTCCGGAGTGATGGGTATCGCTGGTTTATGCCTCTTACTTTGGCTAGTTAACCAAGGGGAAAAGCCCTGGCTTAAGCGGCTGGGCTTTTAACGGTGGTAACAAATTGCTTTAGCTTGAGTAAACTAAGGGTCTGGCCTAAATTTAGGGGCAACAGGGAAATACCTTCCAAACGGGATTGGACCCAACCATCGCCCCAGTACCATTCATGGAAACCATCAATAGCTCCACTGAGTATGAGACGCAAATGGTCATCCCCTACCCGGTCCACCGTTTGGGTTAATGTGGCTAAACCCACACCAGTGTGGAGCGTAACACCGGGGATCAATCGCTCCGGCAAACCCTCTCCCAGGGGGAGGGGGGCTAACCATTGCCGCAGTTGGGGAATTCTGGTTAAGCTGTCCCGAATTACCGGCGCCGTTGCTTCCACTTCGATGCGGAGTTGGCTATGTTGAAAATTTCCCAGCATGGCAAGTGTGAGTTCAATTAATGCAATGAACAGATAAAACTGTCCCTAGCTTAACGAGAAACTAGCCCCAAGCAAGGGATCAATACTTTCTGGCAACGATATACTCGGCGATCGCCTGGAGGGGCTGGGCGGAGGGGCCAAAGGGTTCCAGGGCGGCAATGGCCTGGTCAATCAAACTTTGGGCCTGGGCCCGGGAAGCTTCTAAACCGAGGAGACTGGGATAGGTGGCCTTTTGGGCTTTGACATCTTTACCGGCGGTTTTACCCAACTCTTCCTGGGTGGCGGTGATGTCGAGGATGTCATCCACCACTTGAAAAGCTAAGCCAATATTCTGGGCATAGCGGGCCAGTCTCTGTTGTTGTTCCCCAGTGGCCCCGGCCAAAATTGCGCCTGTGAGCACGGAAGCTTCCAGCAATGCCCCGGTTTTATGGGTATGGATAAAAGTTAGGGTTTCCGGGGTGATGTCAGTGCACCCCTCCGATTCCAGGTCTAGAACTTGTCCCCCCACTAAACCGGCGGCCCCCACTGTGCGACCTAAACGGGCAATGACTTGTAATAAAGCTTGGGGATCAGCCTGGGGGGTATGGGTAACTACATACTCAAACGCATAGGCCAGCAGTCCATCCCCGGCCAAAATGGCAATGTCTTCCCCGTACACTTTGTGGTTAGTGGGTTTACCCCGGCGGAAATCGTCATTATCCATGGAGGGCAAATCATCATGGATGAGGGACATGGTGTGGATCATTTCCAGGGCACAGGCCGTGGGCAAGGCCAGGGCTTCATCACCGCCACACAGTTCGCAGGCCGTAATGCATAAAATCGGTCGCAATCGTTTGCCCCCCGCCAACAGAGAATAACGCATGGCTTCGTAAATCTTTTCCGGCCGGGCGATCGCCAGGGAACTATCCAGGGCTGCCTCGACCACACCTTTTTTAACTTGTAAGTATTGGGCTAAATCAAAGTCGGTTCGTGTTTGTTGGGCAACCATACTGTCACTGGATACTAAATAACGGGGTTGGGCAATGGCCGGGAGCGGCAACTAGAGCCCATTTTACAGGTAGGGGTGATGGAAGAAACCTAGGACAAGGCACGAATGGCTTCCAAAAGTCCCCTCGCTTTATTTAAAGTTTCCTCATACTCTTTTTGGGGATCGGAATCGGCCACAATGCCAGCTCCGGCCTGCACCGACACCCGATGGGCTCCATCTGGCTGTTCCTGCACCACCATGGTCCGAATGGCGATCGCCGTATTTAACTGGCCTTCAAAGTCATAGTAGCCATAGACTCCGGAGTAGGGCCCCCGCCGTTCCGGTTCCAGCTCGTTAATAATTTCCATGGCCCGAATTTTCGGTGCACCACTGACGGTGCCAGCGGGAAAACAAGCTTTCAAAAGATCCCAGGCGGTTTTATCCGATGCCAGTTCTCCCACTACGTTACTGACTATGTGCATGACGTGGGAATAACGTTCAATCACCATCAACTCATTCACTTTGACTGAGCCCTGAACGCAAACCCGCCCCAAATCATTGCGGCCCAAATCCACCAGCATGACGTGTTCGGCGATTTCCTTGGGATCGTTGAGCAATTCTTCGGCTAACTGTTCATCCTCTGAGTGGGTTTTGCCCCTGGGTCTGGTGCCAGCAATGGGGCGTACCGTGGCCATTAATTTGCCATCCAGTTGGCGATCGGCTTTGACCATCACCTCCGGGCTAGAGCCAATAATTTGCCAATGGCCAAAGTTGTAATAGGCCATGTAGGGGGAAGGATTAATCAGTCGCAGGGAACGGTAGAGCTTGAAGGGATCATCCCGGTAAATAGTGGAAAGTCTTTGGGAAAGCACCACCTGGAAAATGTCCCCCGCTGTGATGTAATCCTTGGCGATCGCCACTTCTTCTAAAAACTTTTCTTGCTCCGTATTACTGCTGTAGTTCAGTTCCTTGCCCTCAAGTTGGGTTTTGGTGAGCAGTTCCAGGGCGGTGGCTTCCGGCGGCAGAGGTAATTGTAATTGCAGGACTAATTTCGTCACCCGTTGACAAGCATTGCGATAGGCAGTTTCCACATCAACATTCTCTCCCCGCAAATCCGCAAAGGCGATCGCCCAAATTTTGCGTTTGACCTGGTCGAAAATGAGGAGATGGTCCACCTGCATCCAAATGCCATCGGGTAGATCTTCCGGCTGGGGTTCATACACAGGAACCCTGGGTTCCATCCAACGAATCAGCTCATAACCCCAAACCCCAAACAGCCCACCAATGCCCGGAGGTAGTTGGGGTAAATTCACCGGACGGATTGATTCCAAACATTGGGACAAAATATCGAGGGGATTACCCCGAAAGGTTTCCGTTTGCCCATTGCGTAAAACTTGGGTAGTTTCGTCGCCTCTGGCTTCTAGCACCCACATGGGGTCGCAACCGAGAAAACTATAGCGACCAATACTCTCTCCCCCTTCCACCGACTCCAGGAGAAAATTGTAGGGTTGGCTAGAGCAAACTTTGTACCAAGCAGAAACTGGCGTTTCTAAATCCGCCACCCATTCCTGATACACCGGAATAAAATTGCCTTGTTGGGCGAGTTCAGTGAAGTGAGAAAACCCAGGGGAAATCATAAAACCTTTGCCAACATTGAAAGAGCGAACTGTCAAAGGTTCAGTAGTGCCTTTAACAAATTCGCCCGTTAGTTAAACTTCTGCCAATTGTGCAAGTTCCGCAAGCAAGTAGGGCCAGGAACTAGACCTCGTAGGGGGCTTTACCGGAGAACTTGATGGTTACAGGTTCTGGGTTTTGGCCAATGCGGCGGGTTTTAGTACCTTGGGCTTCCCGACCTTCGTTAACTTTTTCAGGGAAAACGCCATCGGCGGGGTGGAGGTATTGAACTTCACCACTGGGATAAACACGGTAAATTTTGTAGTCTTGAATTTTGGGTTTAAATTTTGTCCGTAGCTGGGTCCCCAGGGCTAAACACTGTTCTTTGCGGGCTAGATAAAGGAGATTTTCCCCTTCGTTCATGATGGCCGCGCCGCCAGTGGGCATTTCAAAAACTTGTTCAGAGGCGCTGGTCCAGGTGATGGCATACTTTTCTTCCCGGTTGGCTTTGGAGAGAAGTCCACCAGTGCTGCCACCGAATTTAGGCGGTTGTCCAGAGAGTTCTGTCATAGGGATGAAAATGGAATTTCATAAGGTATTTTAGGGAATCCTACCACTGACCTACGGTTACCATCTGGCTTTGTCAAGAACTGTAACATTTCACCAAATTCTGCTCCCCAGGACAATGGGTAGAGCATCTCTGTTAGAACGCCCAGTAGGTTGGTGTAATCGAGATAGAATCATAGGAGTTTTGGCAAGGAGATTATGGGGACTTCTGTGTCCAATCCAACGGCGATTTTGCAGACTATGCAGGGTTTTCTGCGTAAATGGTGGTCTGAGTTCAACCTACAAACCCGGTTGATGGCCGCGGCCACCTTGGTGGTGTCCCTGTTAATGAGTGGGCTAACTTTTTGGGCAGTAAATACGATCCAAGAGGATGCCCAATTGGTGGATACCCGTTTTGGCCGGGATGTGGGTTTGTTGTTGGCGGCCAATGTTGCCCCTATGATTGCGGATAAAAATCTGACGGAGGTGGCCCGGTTTTCCAGTCGCTTTTACGAAAATACTTCTAATATCCGCTACATGATCTATGCGGACCCCTCTGGCAAGATCTTTTTTGGTATTCCCTACTCTGAAGAAACGGTTCAAAACTCCCTCACCCTAGAGCGGCGCATCGAATTACCCCAGATTGATCCCCATAATTTTGACCAGCCTTTTGTACGGCAACACCACACTCCCAATGGCGATGTCACCGATGTGTTTATTCCCCTCCAATACCAGGGCAATTCCCTCGGAGTTCTGGCGATCGGTATCAACCCCAACCCCGCTGCGGTCAACTCTTCTAACCTAACCAGGGATGTGACCATTGCAGTTTTTATTTCCATTTGGGTGATGGTAATTCTCGGAGCTGTATTCAATGCCCTAACTATTACCCAGCCTATTAAAGAACTGCTGCTAGGAGTAAAGAACATCGCTGCTGGGAACTTCAAGCAGAGAATCACCTTGCCCTTTGGGGGAGAATTGGGGGAATTAATCGTTAACTTCAACGAGATGGCGGAGCGGCTGGAGCGTTATGAAGCCCAAAATATTGAAGAGTTGACTGCGGAGAAGGCGAAGCTAGACACCCTTGTTTCCACGATCGCCGATGGGGCCATGTTAGTGGACACCAATTTGCAACTTTTGTTGGTCAATCCCACTGCCCGCCGCCTATTCGCCTGGGAAAATAAGCCAATTATTGGCGAAAATCTCCTGGAAAATTTGCCACCGGAAATCACGGCCCAACTTACCCAACCCCTGAGGGAATTGGCCGCTGACCAAGGAAGTTTGCTGTTTTCCCCCGGCCATGGGCCTCAGGAAGAGGAGCAGGATAAAACCTACGCCCCGGAAGAATTTCGCATTAGCCTGACTCAACCGTTTCCCCGCACCATTCGTCTGATGTTGACCCAGGTGTTGGATCAGAACAGGGAAAATTTACGGGGCATTGTCATGACGGTGCAGGATATTACTAGGGAAGTGGAATTAAATGAAGCCAAAAGTCAGTTCATTAGCAATGTTTCCCACGAATTACGAACTCCCTTGTTTAATATCAAATCCTTCATTGAAACCTTGAGTGAGTTTGGGGAAGATTTGAGCGAAGTGGAGCGTAAAGAATTCCTAGAAACCGCTAACCACGAAACCGATCGCCTGAGTCGTTTGGTTAACGATGTCCTTGATTTATCCAAGCTAGAGTCTTCCAAAATTTACCAGTTAGATGCAGTTGATTTGTACCAGCTAATTGAGCAAAGCTTACGTAGTTACCAACTTAATGCTAAGGACAAACAACTACAGTTAGAAAAAATTTTGGACCCGGATCTCCCCTTCGCTCTGGGTAACTACGACCTACTCCTGCAGGTAATGACCAATTTAATTGGTAATTCGTTTAAATTCACTAAAGCCGGCGGAAAAATCATTGTCCGAGCCTATCCCCTCCACCGTAGTAACCTTAGAGCAGAGGATGGTCCTGGCCTAGTACGGGTGGAAATTTCTGACACTGGCATCGGCATTGACCCAGAGGATCAGGCGGCCATTTTTGAGCGGTTCTATCGGGTGGAAAACCGTGTTCACACTTTGGAGGGTACTGGGTTGGGGCTTTCCATTGTCAAAAATATCATTGCCAAACATCAAAGCCAAATCCATTTAGTCAGTGAGGTGGGTGTGGGTACTACTTTTTGGTTTGATTTGGCCGTGTATCAATCCATGTTGATGGTGGTGGGCTAGGTTTCGCTTTGACAACCCTGATCCCAAAGTAAGTGGAAAATTTACGCTATTCACACTGAACTTAGAACTTCCCTCCGGCCTAGGATGCGGTCTGTTGTCTAGGCTAGCTTTGCCTTCAACCAAGTTTTTACTTCCTGGGCTGTACCTGGGGCGAGGAGAACGCCATTTCGGTAATGGCCAGTGGCCAACAGAACATTGTCATAGCCATCCAGGGGACGGATTACTGGCGCACTTTCCCCCACCGGCCGGGGACGTTTACCACTCCAATAATTAATAATTTCCGCCCGTTGTAAAAATGGATAATAGGCGATCGCCTGGTGCCAAAGGTTTTCCCTTAGTTGGACATTGGGTTCTCCGTTGGCACAGTCAGAGGGAAATTCGACGGTGGCCCCCAACCAAAATTGGCCATTGGCCAGAGGGACGAGGTGAATATCTTCAGTGGTCAGGACCGATCGCCAAGGGGAATTTTTCAGGGGATTATCAGCGTCAGCAAGTTGTAACAAAAAGGCTTGGCCAATCACCGGCTGTAACTGCAACGACTCATTGTTATCGCTGTTGGGGTTGATCAGGAGGTTACTGCCTAGCCCTGCGGTGATCACAACATAATCCGTTGGAAATTTGGCTTGGTTAGTTTGAATGTTCTGGCAGTGATTGATAGAATCGGCAACAGGCAAAGGATGAGCAGCTTGGTGGAAATGACAACGCACTCCCCGTTGTTGAGCTGCTTCAATTAATCGTTGGGTGAGGGCTTGGGGCTGAATTTGCCAATCCCAAGGGGAATAGATTGCTCCCGCGATGGGCCCGTAACCCAAAGGCCAACCAGATAATTTCTGCTCGACTTCCGCCCTAGTCCACAATTCCAGAGGATAGCCTTGGCTCCGACGGACAGCTTGCAATTGTTGCCAACGGGACCAATCCGCTTCCAGCAGAATTTTTACTAAGCCTTGGTGATCGCCGGGAATGGTTTTGCCTGTGGCAGTTTCTAGTTCCGGTAAAAGCGTGCGGTATCTCTGTAAACTCTGTCCCCGTAAGCGCCAACCCCTACCCTTGGTTTTCTGACTAATGACTGCCATCAAAATGCCTAGAGCCGCTCCGGTAGCTCCCTGGGCTGGTTCTTGGGCATCAAACAGGTCAATAGTTAAGCCTGGTAGAAAGCTGAGTTCGTAGGCAATGGTGGCCCCCACAACCCCCGCCCCAATAACAGCAATGTTTGGCATAGGTTAGTTTCTCTGTTGCTCGAATCTTGATCATAGAGCAGATCTCGATTTTGCTCTCACCTCAAAACGTCCTTCACCCCGTCTCCCAGTAAATAAACCTCGATCCTTACCCTTCTGAGGTTAGTCGATAGCAGAAATTTTTACTAAAAAGTAACCTTGGTTTCTAGAATTGCAAAAACTTTGAAGCTATTAACCTAAGATTTTAGAGTTTTAGCTATCTAGATATCTAGACTACAAGAGTTAAAAGTTAATAGATTAATGTAAACTTAGGTAAACAGTTGTAGATTATTCAAAAATTTTAAGTATGTCGAACTCTATTAGCGTAAACTCCATGGGTAAATTCAGCAAAAATTTTTCCACCAAGCAGACCACCATCCGCCTAGAGAGCAAGATGATGGAGCGGCTCACTAAGCTCTGTGCGAAGGAAGGTTTGAGCAGGGAAGTTTTATTTGAGGCTTTATTCGAACACTATCTAGAGGACAAAGAGGCCTGGACTGCAATTCTGGAACAGGCTAAGCAGAAGGCTGAATTTCGTCAGGCGATCGCCAACCATAAACGGGCTAAAACGATGATGGAAAAGTTTGGCTAGAAAAATTGAAGAAATTTCGGTAATTTCTCCCATAAGCCAGGAAATTTAGAGCAGATCCGCCAGAATATCAGTGATTTGAGCTTGATGCTGGTGACGGTTGTCGTCGTAGATCATCAGGGTATTTAGATTACTGTGGCGACTGAGTTTTTGCACTTTGCGGGTATCGCCATTAGTGGCTTCCAGGGCGGCGGTGATGGCGCTGTGGCGGACTCGGTGGGGACTCATAACTTTATGAATACCGGCGGATTCGGCACTGGTGCGGACGATGTTATAGATGGCATTGCCACTGAGACGATGGCCAAAAGTTGCCCGGTCTAAGGTGCAAAATAGGGGCTCATTTTTAGGGCGGGTCCCAATGGCAGTTAACCATTGGTTGATTAAAGCCATGCCCTTGGCGCTGAGGGTGATGGCCTGTTTGCCTAATTTTCCTTTGCCTTTAATTAGTAATTGCCGCTCTGTTGGTTGATAGTCCCCGACGTTAAGTCCACAAACTTCCGCCCGCCGCAGAGCATTGTCCCAGAGCAAACGCAGAATAGCCAAATCCCGCTTACCTTTGAGGGAATTAGGGGTAATGTGGTCGGTAATTTGTTTGAAGGAGGTGGGGCTAACTCCGGTGGTATCCCGATAGGTTTCTGCTTTTAAACCTTCCACGTCTTCCAGGGTGTACTGACATTTTCCTACCCGGCGGGCGTAATTAACTAAGCTTTTAATTGCTGCCAATCGAACATTAATGGTGGCTGGTTTGAGTTCCCTAGCTACTAATTCAGCTCGATAGCGTAAAACCATGGCGATCGCCTGGAAATGATCCAAGCTCAAAAACCAGGCAATGACATCTGGGGACGGTTCTTCGCCGGCCATGGTGAGAAAAAAATCCTTTAACGCTTTGGCATAGGTCCTCCTGGTATTAGGCGATCTTTTATCCCGCAGAAGTTCTTCGAGGATATTTTGGTTAGGCCCAGATAAATTGTCAGGGGAAGGGAGGAACATAGGGAAGAAGTTGTTATGTGATTCTTACTCTTTCACTATCAAAAAGGGCCACATAGTTTGATAGCAGTCGTGGGACCGAGTCTAATCCGTTACCCTAAAAGCATAAAAGAAGAAGCTGTAAACTCTCTCCATCTAGGGGCAAAAATCCAACATCCAATGTCTACAAGGAGTCTAACTCATCATGGCAACCTGAGGTGGATCCCAAAAGTCGGGCCAGAAATAGGGAGAGTAAAGCTCCGAAATGTAGGAATCCATCAAAAGACTAGAT
>NZ_CP019225.1:108740-160524 GCF_010222815.1 Synechocystis sp. CACIAM 05
GAATTTGATACACGCAATGACTAGCCCGTTTTAGTTCCATTACGGAATTCTAATACTTTGGGGTTGCTTATCCCAATCGCAGCAAGCTGCGGGGTATGCGCAACCCATTTTCAGATCAATCGTAATAATTGCCCCACTGTTATTTGTGTTAGCTTCAGGCAACCCATACTGGTAAAAAATCTTTTCTTCAACATTTTGTCTTTGTATAACTTCTTCCAATTTAAATTTCAACTGTAGTAATTCTTCTTGATCGTCAATGGTTCGCCATTGCTGGTCAGTCTGATTATCCAGATTATTTGACAAGCCAAGACTGATTTTTAGCTGTTCCAATTCATGATTGATTTCTAAATCATTAAATTTTCTATACCAGGTTAATTCTTTCAAAACTGGATCTAACTCCAGAAGAGCTTGAATATAGTATTCGTTGTATGAAATTTGCTCTTCCATGCGGGAAAAAATCTGTTCATAGGATTCCTTATGGCTATCTTTAACAAACATCTTGATCAACTGATAAACCCCCAGGGCAAAAATTCCCCCAGTCACAGCCATAGTGCCCATGCCAATGCCAAACGCCGTTCCTCCCATAGCCACTCCGACATTGCCTAGACTAGCTCCGAAACCAGCACCTAGCACCGAGCCCACAGTCGTTATTCCCAGAACCCTAACATCCCCATTTTCAATGCCTTCCAATATCGAGATGATCGCCGCTCCGGCCAAAGCTCCACTCACCACGATCACTGGGGTTCCTACAGCTATGCCCCCAAAACCACCAACCAAGCCAATATTACCCACCTGACTAGCAAATATTTGTCCGCTAGTAGCGCCCAAAACCACGAAACCTGACTGCTCCGGCAGATTAATGCCCATAGCCACTCCAAATTGAGTAAGTTGTAAAACTGACAGGAAAGTAATTACCCCTAATTCAACTCACTATTAAGATCATTAACAGTGTCATCCAGAGGACGAACAATTGCGTTTCTTCCAGTTGGATTAGGATCAAAAATTGCTTCTATGGCTTCATTTAAGCTTTCTGCCATGGCAATTTGATTACCATAAACCACCACAACCCGAGCGAGGGTGGGCAAACTATTTTTCTCAGCTTCCAGATAAATTGGTTCCACATAAAGTAAGGATTCTTCAATGGGAATTACCAGCAAATTACCCTGAATGGCCCGGGAGCCCCGGCGGTTCCAAAGACTAATCCGTTCGGAAATTACTGGATCTTGGTTCACCAAAGCTTCAATTTGCTCTGGGCCATAAACCAGTCGTTCCTTGGGTAAGGTGTAGAGCAACAATTTGCCATAATTTTGTTCATCACAGCGGGCAAAGAGTAGGGCAATCAGGTTATTGCGGGCATTAGGAGTATAAACTTGGGAAAGAACAAATTCCTCTTCTTTGGCATCAATCCCTGCCAATTTCATAATTAGGTAATAGGGGGCAATGGGTTGTTGCTCATCGGCATAGGTTTCCTGGGGAATACGCCATTGGTCTTCCCGGTTATAAAATACATCAATATCTTCCATGTGATAGGTCAACAATCGCTCCGATTGGGTACTGAACATATCCACCGGATAACGAATATGACTTTTTAAAGTAGAGGGCATGGAACTAAAAGGTAAAAACAGTTCGGGAAATATTTTCTGCCAAGCATTAATTAGCGGATCTTGCTTATCAATAGTGAAAAAACGCACATCACCATTGTAGGCATCCACTAAAATTTTGACTGAATTACGAATGTAATTGAAATTACGCCCCGGTTGGTTAGCATCTCCTTCCCCCGGATCGGAATAGGGATAGGAATTGCTGGTGGTATAGGCATCGATCAGCCAATAAAGAGTGGAATGTTCTTCCCCTTTTACTTTGGCTGTCACCAGGTAAGGATCGCGGTCAAAACGCAAAAAGGGAGCAATGTGGCGGATGCGATGGTTAATATTGCGGCGAAATAAAACTCTGGTATCAGGCTTAAAGTTCTCAGTGAATAGCATTTGCCAATCCCGCAAATAAACGGCAAATAATAATTTTCTGATGGGAGAATTTAAAAAAATGCCACCCCGCCCGTCATAAAAGTTGTAAACATTGGCCTCTCCACTGGGAAAATCCAGTTCAGGAATGGCGGTGTTGGTCATGATGTAGTTATCAGTGATTTCACCAAAATAAATGCGGGGTTTACCGATGGGAATACTGGTGCGGATCAGCTCGCTGGAGGTGCGCAGAGCGCCTGCGTTTTCGTCAGTGCCAATGTCTTTGACAAAGTAATAGGGCAATCCGCCTTGGTCCACTAGGTTAACGGGGGAAAGGGTGAAGCCGTAGCCGTGGGTATAGACTAGATGTTTGTTCACCCAGGTTTGGGCCTTTTCTGGTACAGCGGTGTAGTCCAATTCCCTGGGGGCAATGAGGGTTTGTTGTTTGGCGGTGCTAATGGTTTGCGTGTCGTCTTTTTGCACCCGGATAGTGTAGCGGTCTAGGTCAGCATCAGAGAACTTATAGTAAAGGCGAATTTGTTGTAGTTGTCGATTAGTTTTCAGTAGGGGAATGGGATCCCAGAGGCGAATGTTATTTAGGGTGAGTCGGTTTCTCTCTAGGCTAGCGGGGGTGAGTTGGCCACGGCCGGTGAGGGTAGCTGGCTGAATGATTTGTAGGTTAAAAGCCTCTCTAGTGGCGGCGATGTTGCGGGCGAGATAGGGTCTTTCCCTGGTGAGTTGATTGGGTTGCACTACTAACAGTTCGATCGCCCAACCCCCCAAATTTTGCAGAAGCAGAATTAACAAGTAAACAGCCACTGGCAACCAGAGGCCAATTATGGGTAACTGTCCCCGCCGCTGGGGAGCACCTGTTCCTTTTGCCCCAGGCCAACCCTTAACGCTTAACCACCCCAACCAAATGGCGATCGCCATGCTGAAAATCGCCAGCCCAGTTTCTACGGGTAAACGCCAATGAATGTCGGTGTAGTTGGCCCCATAGACTACGCCATGGTTAGCAAACAAATAATCGTAACGCTTTAACCAATGTTCCACCCCTAGGGTGAGAGCCACTGCGGCTCCCAGAGCACTTATATGTCTCAATTGGGCTGCAGAAAAACCGGGAAATCGTCCCTCCGATAAACTATCAGCGGATTTGAGAATAATTAGAGTTACCCCTAACAAACTGAAGAGGAATAAACCCCGCCACCAACTTTCGAGTAATTGCCAGAGGGGAATCTGGAAAATATAAAAGCTAATATCGTGGTGAAATTGGGGGTCGATGGTATTGAAGGGCTGACTATTAAAAGAAAGTAACAGTCGAAACCAGTTACCAGATAGCAGCAGTCCCCAAACTCCACTCAAAATAAAGACCAAGCCCGGTAATAGTCTGGGGCCTCGCAGCACACCGATGAGGGCTAGCATACCCGCCAAAGCCGTTGCCCCCAACTGGCTACCCATACCACTGAAATTGGTAAACAAAAAATGAAGCCGAAAGGGTTGGGGCACCGCTGGGGTGATATTGGGCAAAGTATAATCCGGAGTCCACACCTGAATAGTGATGAAAACGTAATACATCACCAGGGATATCAGAATCAGTTGTAGGACAATAATCAGGGGCAGTAGAACGGGTAGTTGCAGGGGACGGGAATGGGCTTTGGGGCCCACCGGGGGAGCGGGCATGGGCAAGTAACGGGAACCGATCGCCACGGGCACTGGTGCATAAACAGCTTGGGCAGCGGACAGGCTTTTCAGTTGGGTCTCCTCTTGGATCAGGCGATTAGTGACTTTAACCTGGAAGACAATAAAGCCCCAGGAAATAAAGCCTGTAATCAGAGCAATGCTCCCTTGCCAGCGCACCCGCTTCCAAAAGACGGACTGGAAGCTTAACTCCTGGAACCAGAGATTTTCCACATAGATGCGGGCAATGACTTCCAAACCCACCAAAGCAATGGCCAGAACGATCGCCCCCTTGACCCACCCTTTCATGGCCCTAACTCCCTTGTTTAGTGGTGAACCATTGGGAAAGTTTTTTGATTCCCCAACTGCTGACAGCACCCAAAATCAGAATACTAATGGCGGGATTGAATAGGGGCAACCAAAGTTTTTGCCAGATTTGATAGCCCAAAGGAATACCAGTGGATTCCCCCACCACAGCGATGGCAAACCAGAAAAAGCCCAGCAGCACCAGGAATACATCGGCAATCAAAATACGATCCAGCCAGGTTAGTAATAAAGTTTTCATACAATTTGCACACAATCCAGATACTCAGGTCGGGGACTGATTTCTGCTCAGCGGTGGGGTCCCCCATTGATACCTATGCCAGGTACTTGTTTCCCATCTTAATCCTTTGGTGGATGACCTCTGTTAACCAATCGTTTGTCCCCAACCATGGCCCAGGGCAGTGGGCGATCGCCAAGCTGTTAACCCCCGGTTCGGTAAATGGACAATAACGCTCTAAGTTGAAAAAACTAATGTCTTGCTCAAACTTTCCTTGGAGAAACTAACCACAATGGATACCATCAAACAAATTAGCTATTTTCTGGCCGGTGTGGTACTGATGGAAATGACCCTCACAGCGGCGATCGCCAGGGCCGATGACCGGGATGTGACGGCCCAGGAAAGACAGAGAATTGTCCAAGCCCTCAATGCCCTGGGCTGTAGTTCCTTTGACGATGCAGAGTACGAAATCGACAAAAGACGGTTTGAAATTGACGACGCGATTTGTGCCGATGGGCGGAAATATGAAATTTATCTAGATGCTAACTATCAGCTGATCAAGAAGGAATTAGAGGACTAACCGCAGTCAATAAGGATAAAATTGGGCTTTTCAAAAGGAAAACGGACTACATTTGTCTTAGAACCTGTTCGTCAAGTCCTATTGCACTCCTTAAATTTAAATTTTCCAATGCCGGGGGACTTTAAGTTTTTTCCCGTCGTCGAAATTAGGGGGAAAAGGGCTTGGCAAACACCACCTTAAACCCTTGACATTCCTTCGCCGAGACCAGCATGGATCCCCTGATTGCCCCCCTTGCTTTCCTACTTGCCATTGCTCTGGGCTGTGCCGTGGGTAGTTTTCTCAACGTGGTGGCCTATCGTTTACCAGAAGGTTTATCCCTGGTACATCCCCCTTCCCGTTGTCCTCACTGTGGCCACCGACTGGGCCCGAAGGAGAATGTGCCAGTGGTGGGTTGGCTTTGGCTACGGGGTAAATGCCGTTGGTGCCAAGCTGCCATTTCTCCCCGCTATCCCTTGGTGGAGGCTGCGACGGGATTGTTATTTGCCCTGACCTGTTGGCGTTTTGGTTGGCAGTGGCAAACCTTCGGCTACTGGATATTAATTAGTTTTTTAATCGCCCTAACTTTAATTGACTGGGACACCATGACCCTGCCCAATAGTTTGACTAAACCGGGATTGGTGCTTGGGCTGTTATTTCATTTACTACTGGGTTGGCAACGTGGCCATTGGATTGTCCCCTTGGTGGAGGCGATCGCCTCGGCGGTATTGGGGCTATGGTTGTTCGATTTGATCCGCATGGGAGGAAGTCTGTTGCTCGGTAGGGAAGGCATGGGGGACGGGGATCCCAAATTGGCAGCCATGGTAGGGGCTTGGTTGGGCTGGCCGTCATTACTGTTGACCACCTTCATTGCCTGTTTCATCGGTTCTATCTATGGGGGTTTGAAGTTACTGTTGGGCACATTGCAACGGCGACAGGGTTTTCCCTTTGGCCCCTTTTTGGCGATCGGTGCCCTCATCAGTCTCTTTTGGGGTGAAAAATTGATCACTAGTTACTTAAATTTTGTGACCCCACAATTTTGAGTATTTTGCTGCCCTTGTTATTTTTTCGCAAAGATTGGTAAAAAGTTCTGATCTGCCAAGTTGGGCGAAACAAGATGCCAATATCCCCGGTATTGTTAGAGCTTTAGCCAAAAGATTTAGAGGATAAACAAATACACTGGAAACCGGCTCCTAAAGCCGAGCCAAAATTAGCTTTGTAACTTGATCAACTGCTAGGTGTGCATCCACTGTGAGTAGGTTTTGCTTCGCAGCGTAGTATTCCAATAGGGGAACGGTGTACTCATGAAACTTGCCAATGCGAGTGGTGATGGCTTCAGGATGATCGTCAAACAAAGAACGGTTGAGGGAACGTTCCACCATCGTGGCTTCATCAATTTTCAGGTACAGGGCCCAATCCAGGGGCTGCCCCAGATCTTCGAGTAAAAAGTCCAGTTCTTCTGCTTGGAAAGCGGTGCGAGGATAACCTTCCAAAATCCAACCCTGACCCCCATCTTCCTGCACCAACCTCTGTTGAATAAATTCGATCATCATCGGATCTGGCAACAGATCCCCTCTTTCCACATAGGGTTTAGCCTTGATTCCCAGGGGAGTGGCGTTGGCAATGGCCTCCCGCAGAATACCCCCCATGGAAATCACTGGCAACTTAAGTTCTTGGCTGAGGTTATGGGACTGGGTGCTTTTCCCTGACCCCGGGCCACCGAGCATAACTAATCGCATAGTTAATAGTTAAAGGTTGAGTTTTTGCTGGACTTTATCGATCAATTTTTGATTGAGTGTTAATTTTTACCCTGAGCGACTATAGTAGTTTTTCCAGACCGTAAACTAAGCCCTTCAGTTCTACCACTTTACGAATGCCTAAAAGTACCCCCGGCATATAACAGGCCCGGTCGGTGGTGTCGTGGCGGATGGTATAAAGTTGCCCTGGGGAACCAAATAGGACTTCTTGATGGGCGATTAGCCCCGGTAAACGAATGCTGTGGATGGGAATTTGCCCTGGCCCTAGTCCTCCCTTAGCTCCCGCAATGGTTTCCTTTTCTTCTACGGCCGGTGGGTTAAATGTTTTGCCCATTTCCGCTAACATTTGGGCGGTTTTAATGGCAGTGCCGCTAGGGGCGTCGGCTTTCTGGTTATGGTGTAATTCGATAATTTCCACGTGGTCAAAGTATTGGCAGGCTTGCACAGCAGCTTGTTGCATTAACAGAACTCCAATGGCGAAGTTAGGGGCAATCAGGCAACCCGTACTGGCTTTTTCAGCAAAATCCCCTAGGTCTTGGATTTGTTGCTCACTCAATCCGGTGGTACCCACCACTGGCCGCACCCCATAGGCGATCGCCGAACGAACATTGTCATAAACGCCGCTGGGATGGGTGAAGTCCACCATTACCCCTTGAATTTTTTCCTGGGTGGCCAACACCAACACACTCTGGAGATCAGCTAAGACAGGAACTTCCAGTGGGCCAATGCCCACCACTTCGCCAATGTCTTGACCTTGGAGACTGGGATTATGATCCACTGCTCCCACCAATTGGAGATCGGGGGCCTGGGCTACGGCTTTAATCACTTCCCGACCCATTTTTCCAGCCGCACCGTTCACTACCACAGGAATTAAATCTTGATTAGCCATAATTGCCCCAGCTTTATCCGAATTGCTCAACTGATTAATCTCTCCATTGTTGGGCAACCGTTAACCCAGGGCAAGCACTGGATGGTTCAGGGAGAGAAAAGGGAAACTGCTATTTGCTCCCGGATGCGATGGAGATCTTCCCTAACCCGAAAATCCTCTAGCCGTTGAATCACCTGACCACGGTTAAAGAGAATCAGAGTGGGGAGATTTTTTAAGCGGTAGGCGTTGGCCAAATGCAGGTTGACATCAGCATTAACCTCCACACATACAAGTTGCTCTTGCCATTCGCCATGGAGATGGTTGAGCAGGGGTTTAACAAAGTGACATAGTCCGCACCAGGGAGCGCCAAAGTAAACCAAGATCGGTTTTGGACATTGAAGAACGAGGTTATCAAAGTTGTCTTCGTTAACGGCTAGCATGGGCATGTTTCTAGCGGACTGATCCCTTGTTGTCCATGCTACAACCATTTTCGACCCCAAAGGGAGGACTGATCCCAACTGATCCCCTTGGTTTTGCTAGCCCAGACGACGGGCGATCGCCGTTTGCCAAGGTTCTGTCAGAGCGGAAACTGGTAAATCAATCAGAGCGTTATTTTGGGCATCGATAAAAGTCAAGTTGCCCTGTGCTGTACCCACTACTCCCAATTTTTGCCAGGGTAAGGACTGACCAGCTAAATAATTTTCCCAGGCAGGCTGATGTTCCGGTGCCACCGCTACCACAATGCGACTGGCGGATTCCCCAAACAGCAAGTTATCCAATCTTTGCTCGGAATCAGGTAGATTAATTTCCGCTCCCAACTGACTGGCGATCGCCATTTCTGCCAGGGCTACGGATAAACCCCCTTCCGCACAGTCATGGGCCGCGTTCACCCAACCTTGGGCAATGCCATGGCGACAGGCTTTTTGCACTGCTTTTTCCAAATCGAAATCTACCTGGGGCGGCTGACCAGCAACGGTGTGATGGATAACAGCTAAATATTCCGATCCCCCGAGGTTATTGCCGTCATTACTACCCAGTAAGTAAATGCCATTCCCCGAATTGCGCCAACCTTGGCCAACAACTTTATTAATGTTTTCGACCCGTCCCACCATGCCAATAACCGGCGTGGGATAAATGGGTTGAGGTTTACCGTTGGAATCCAACGTTTCGTTATAAAGGCTAACATTGCCCCCCGTCACTGGGGTGTTTAACTGCCGACACCCCTCCGCAATGCCTTCACAGGCCAGGGCCAGTTGCCAATAGCCCACCGGATTTTCGGGGCTACCAAAGTTTAAATTGTCCGTTACGGCCAGGGGTTCTGCTCCTATACAACTGAGATTGCGGGCCGCTTCTGCCACTGCGGCCTTGGCTCCTTCCAGGGGATTGAGATAAACATACCTGGCATTACAATCTGTGGTGGCCGCCACCCCAGTCACACATTCCTCTGGTTTGGCATCAATGGGCCGCACCCGCACCACCGCCGCATCGGCCCCACCGGGCACTATAACTGTATTGTTTTGCACTTGATGGTCGTACTGACGGTAAACCCAATGCTTGGAGGCAATGGTGGGGCTATCCAACAGGGTTAATAACACTTCATTCCAGTTTTGCTTTTGCCCTGCAATTTCAATGCCGGTGATCGCCGCTGGAGGTAAATCACTTTCCTGCCATTGCCAAGCTTTTTGGGCATAGTCTGGAGCTTGGTCTAGTAGTTGTCGATGGTAAATGGGAGTGTTATCGGCCAGGGCTGTAGCGGGAATTTCCGCCGCAATCCCTCCTTGGAAAAAGATCCGCACAATGGGATCCGCAATCACCTGCCCCGCCACCACCGCCTGTAAACCCCAACGATGGAAAATATCGATTAATTCCTGTTCCCGCCCCGGTTGGGCCACAAATAACATCCGTTCCTGGGATTCAGATAGGAGATATTCATAGGGCACCATGCCCGTTTCCCGCACTGGAATTTTATCCAAATCCAACTCAATGCCCACGCCTCCCTTGGCTGCCATTTCCGCCGTAGAACAGGTGATGCCCGCGGCTCCCATATCCTGGGCCGCCACCACTGCGCCACTTTTAAATGCTTCCAAGCAAGCTTCAATCAAGGATTTTTCTAGAAATGGATCCCCCACCTGCACCGCCGGGCGATCGTCCATGGACTGATCCGTTAACTCAGCACTGGCAAAACTAGCTCCCCCCATGCCATCCCGCCCCGTGGTGGAACCAACATATAAAACTGGATTGCCTATCCCAGAAGCTCCAGCTTTGACAATTTCTTCCGTTTCCATCAAACCTAAGGCCATGGCGTTGACTAGGGGATTACCGGAGTAAGCCGGATCAAAATAGATTTCCCCGCCCACAGTGGGCACACCAACACAATTACCGTAATGACTGATCCCATCCACTACCCCGGTGAAAATACGCCGATTTCTGGCATCATCCAAATTACCGAACCGTAGGGAATTCAAAATGGCGATCGGCCTCGCTCCCATGGTGAAAATATCCCGCAGAATGCCCCCCACTCCGGTGGCGGCTCCCTGGAATGGCTCCACTGCGGAAGGATGGTTATGGGATTCGATTTTAAACGCCAATCTCAGGCCATCTCCCAAATCTACGACCCCGGCATTTTCCCCAGGCCCCACTAAAATGCGTTCTCCTTCGGTGGGAAAGTTACTCAGTAGGGGACGGGAATTTTTATAACAGCAATGTTCTGACCACATGACACCGAACATTCCCAGTTCAGCTTTGTTGGGATGGCGGCCGAGCCGTTGCACAATATCTTCGTATTCTTCGGGTTTGATACCTTCGGCAGCGATTTCGGCGGGAGTAAAGGGGGCGGTCATGGCAAGGAGGGTAAAAGGGTCAGGCATTCCAGGCTCATTTTATCTGACATTGCCTAAAAACAATCCGGTTAGATAGTTCAAGGTAGAATGTGCCTAGTGTCCACCGGGTTTGAAATCTGAGCCCCAACCCAGAATACCTTTTTTAAAACTGACTTTGATCATCCATGGCCGATTCTGCGCTACAACCTCGTCAGCATCCCATTTCTCCCCCCAGTCACCCCAAACAGTTCCGGGCGATCGGGGTGGTATATGGACGCTACTATGCCAGCGAGGAATCCAGTCAACGGGGAATATTGGTGACGGAAACCGGTGACATTGTGGAGTCAGTATTATTAGGAAAAACTTTCAGTTTGTTTAAGCGCCATGTCAACTTGGAAGATCCCCATTTTTGGGTGGTTTATCCCCGACTAAGGGATAAGGATGATCACCTTCATTTTCAGTTAGCGGGATTATGGGAACCGGAAAATCTTGGCCCGGGGCTCACTTCAGCTTCTGAGCCGGCTTCGGACAATTTACCTAGTTTGAAAGTAGATCATCCCTATTTTTCCATTCGGGGGGAAGTGGTGTTTGTGTCCCAGGCTAGGGAAAATATTGTGGTGAAAATTCGCCAATCCCCCAAGCCCCCCAGCAAACGACCCTTATTTTTTAAGGTAAAAATTAGTGGAGTTTTAAAAGACGCGGAAGGAGAGATTTGTCGCCGTCCCCTCCGGCGTTTTTGGGATATTGAAACGACGCTGCAAGGCAATGAATTAGTGTTGGAAAAAGCGACTGATCTGGGGCAGATACAACGGCGGCCTAGCCCAGGCAAACCTGCCATCAAGTCAGCACCCAAACCAAAAACTAGTATGCCCAAGCCTGTCAAAAAAAACACCACGACTCCGTCAAAATCATCCCCCGCCAAACGTCGTTTGTTTTAGTTTCTTTAAAGCAAATGGCGCATCCAGAAGTAACTGGCAATGGACTTTGCGTCGATCATTTCCCCTTTGGCGATCGCCGTTTCAAACTGGTCGAATGTCATTAACGCCACTTCAATGTCTTCGTCTTCATCCTGGGCAGGCGGATTGGGTAATTTTTCCAGATCCGTGGCTAGATAGGCATAAATAATTTCATCGGAGTAGCCTGGGGCCAGGGGAAATTGACCAATGGTTTGCCAGGTATGCCCCCGGTAACCAGCTTCCTCTTCCAATTCCCGTTTAACGGTTTCTGCTGGATTCTCCCCCACTTCTACGGTGCCCGCCGGAAACTCCAACAGCCGCCCCGCCAATGCAAAACGATATTGCCGCACTAGCACCAACTGACCTTCGCTGGTAATGGGCACCACTAGGGCTCCCCCTGGGTGCTGTATCAGTTCCCAGTCCCCCACCACCCCATTGGGCAATTGCCTACGACTGACATCAAAGTTAAATTTACGTCCCCGGTAAAAAAGTTTTTGCTGGAGCACCGGAGCAATTTCCAGAGGATGAGGGGATGAATCTGGGGCAATCATACTAGACAAAAAAGAGAGAGCTAAATAAATTTTAGGGGGTTGGGTTGGCTGAGCCTTCTGTCGGCGCTGGCTGGATGGGGGTCCCGTCTTGCACCCTCAATAATCCCGCCGTGATAACCCTGTCTCCCGGTTCTAACCCGGACAAAATTTGGTAGTTACTGCCCTGGATACTGCCCAGGTTAACGGACTTTTGTTGGGCCACCAGGGCTGCTTCTCCGGTTTGCTCATTTTCCTTGTCCTGGACAACGTAGACAAAGCTTTCCCCTCCAATGCGGGTGACGGCCACGGTGGGAACCACTAGCCCTGTGTCTTTCTGCCAAATGATCCGGGCCTGCACCAACTGACCATTGAGTAGTTTTTGGTTTTCGTTGCTGAAAGTGGCTCTGACTAATACACTTTGACCATCGTTGTCCACATCGGGGGAGACAAAACTAATTTGTCCCCTGGCGATCGCCTTTTCTTGGCCATCGAGGATTTCTACAACTAGACCGGGGCGTAACCGAGGCGCTTGGGCAAGGGGCACCGCTAAATTGAGATCTAACTGCTGGTTTTCAGTCAAATTGGTTAAATCATCGTTAGCTTGGACGTAATCTCCCAACTTTACGGGAATGTAGCCCACTACCCCAGCAAAAGGGGCGGTAATTTCTGATTTATCGAGGCGGGCCTGGAGAGTTTTCACACTGGCTAGGGCTTGCCCCACCCGGGCTCGGGCCTGGGCAATGGTTTCGGGTCGTTCCCCAGCTTGTAAACGGTTTAAATTTTGCCGTTGGGCATCCACTTCCGCCGTTAATCTTTCCACGTCAGAGCTACGGGCTTGTCTTAGTTGTTGTAACCGTCGTTGGGCCGCTTCCACATCGGCGATCGCCTGCCGTTCTTCCTTCAACTGTTGGTCATAGGCATCGAGGGAAATCACCCCTTGGTCCCGCAGATTACGAAACCGCCGCACCCGCTCACTGGCCAATTCCGCCGCCGCTTTGACGGAATCTAATTGAGCTTGGGCCTGGGCAATTTCCTCGGGACTGGCCCCCCCCTGGGCATTGGCTAAACGGGTTTGAGCTTGACGTAACTGGGCCGCCGCCGCCGCAACATCTTCCTGACGACTGCCCGCCTCCAACTCCGCCAATTGGGCCCTGGCCGCCGCTAGATTAGCCTGAGCTTCCAGCAACTGAGTTTGTAGAACATCGTTGTCAATACGAAATAAAACCTGCCCCTGTTCTACCCGTTGCCCTTCCCTAACTAAAATTTCCTCGACCCGCCCATCAATTTCTGAATCAATTTCCATCCCCTTGGGTGCTTCCAACGTTCCCATCAACGTGGTGAAATCCCTCACCTCAGTGGGCTCTAACACTTGCCATTTCACTGGTGCTGGTGGCATTTGACCCATCATGGCCCCTCCGGGAGGGCCGCCGGAACGGGACTGAAACCACCAGTAGCCACCACCACCTAGCAACAGTAAGGCTCCCACCACTAGCCAGAGTCGTTTGCCTGGTTTGGAGGCTTGGGGAATGGGTTGAAAGGACAAATTCTGTTTACCAATACTTTGTTCCTTTTCCGATTCCGAAGAAGTTTCGTGCAGTACGGGGGGCTCAGTCATGGGTAAGGGGAGACTAAATGGGCTAATCTTTAAGAAAAGTTTACACGGATGTAAATTCCTAGGGTAACGGATCTTTTCCCCGGAGCGCTTCGTTCCTAGGGAGTATTTGAGGATTTTAAGGTTGTGCTTACTAAAAAGTCGAGCCAAACTGAACTTCCACCCAGTATTGCCCAGCTATATTGCTATCTAGCCACTGTTTTTGCATCCCAATCCCTTCCAGCGTTATTCATAATCATTCACTTTTACTATTAAGTAATTGTTAAGCTCCATGGCTCCAGACCAAACCGCGGTAAAAGGACAATTAATCGTGCTAACGGGCCCCAGTGGTGTGGGTAAGGGGACTTTAGTGCAACTGCTGTTGGAGAGCCAACCCCATTGGTTTTTGTCCATTTCCGCCACTACCCGATCGCCAAGGGCCGGGGAAGTAGACGGGCAATCCTACTATTTTTTAACCAAGGAAGAGTTTCAAACTTGGATTGGGGAGGAAAAACTGTTGGAATGGGCCGAGTATGCCGGTAACTATTACGGCACTCCCCGGCAACCAGTGGAAGAACAGATTGCCCAGGGCAAAACCGTGTTGCTGGAAATTGAAGTGCTTGGGGCCAGGCAAATTAAACAGACTTTTCCCTCTGCCCGACGGATTTTTATTTTGCCCCCCTCTGTGGAGGTGTTAGAAGAAAGGTTACGGGGCCGGGGTTCGGACAGTGAAACGGCGATCGCCAAACGTTTAGCCCAGGCCCAGCAAGAATTACAGGCGGCGGCGGAATTTGATTACCAAGTGGTGAACGATGATCTAGACCAGGCATTGCATCGCCTAGTGGAGCTAATTGGGGAGGAGGAGTAGCCCCGGGATTAAAATACGGCCACTGCCACCCCAACCCTGTAAAATTGGTCTGATTTTATCGTTCAGGAGGCAGGGGGATTGGCTACTCGCGTCATCATTGTTCGCCACGGGCAGAGCACCTATAATGCAGAAAAACGCATTCAAGGTCGCAGTGACTTATCGGTGCTCACCGACAAAGGTAAAGCCGATGCCCAAAAGGTGGGGCAAACCCTTAACTCCCTGGCGATCAACAAAATCTATTGCAGTCCCCTACGCCGGGCCAAGGAAACAGCCCAAATTATCCAAGCCAGTTTTGCCCAGCTACCGGAGTTGATTCCCAGCGAAAATTTGTTGGAGGTCAATCTGCCCCTTTGGGAAAAAATGACCAAAGACGATGTGGCCCGTCAATATCCCGAAGAATACCGCCTCTGGCATGAAGCACCGGATCAATTATCTATGACAGTGGATGGGGCGGAGTATTACCCCGTTGCCGCCCTCTACGCCCAAGCCCAAAGGTTTTGGCAAGAAGTTCTAGCAGAAGCGGAAGGACAAACCCTGCTCATTGTGGCCCACAATGGCATCAACCGTTGTTTGTTAATGAGTGCCATTGGCATGCCCGCTTCCCATTACCAACGCCTGCAACAGTCCAACTGCAATATTAATGTGTTGAATTTTAGTGGTGGCTGGGGCGATCCGGTGCAACTGGAATCATTGAATCAAACCGCCCATATGGGGGTACCTCTGCCACCTCCCCGCAAGGATAATAATCGTCTGCGGTTACTGCTTATCCGCCATGGGGAAACCCAATGGAATCGGGAAGGACGGTTCCAAGGTATTCGGGATATTCCCCTCAATGACAATGGTCGCCATCAAGCCCAAAAAGCGGCGGAATTCCTCAAAGATGTGCCCATTAACCTAGGCATTAGCAGTCCCATGGCTCGGCCCAAGGAAACGGCGGAGATTATTCTGCAATATCACCCAAGCGTAGAGTTGGATTTACAGCCGGAATTGGCGGAAATTTGCCATGGCCTGTGGGAAGGCAAGCTAGAAACGGAAATTGAAGCGGAATATCCCGGATTATTGCAACAGTGGAAAGATGCCCCCGCCACAGTGCAGATGCCAGAAGGGGAAAATTTACAACAGGTCTGGGACCGGGCGATCGCCTGTTGGCAGGACCGGGTAAAATTCTATAGCCAGGGGGATGGTTCCACAGTGGGCATTGTGGTGGCCCATGATGCCATCAACAAGGTGATTTTGGCTTATTTGTTGGGTCTTACTCTCGCTCACTTTTGGCAAGTTAAACAGGGTAATGGCGGGGTGAGCGTCATTGACTATCCCCAGGGTCTAGATAAGCCCCCAGTTATTCAAGCCATTAACCTAATGGGCCATTTGGGCACAGTGTTGGATAAAACTGCCGCCGGAGCCCTATAGTCCTGTCCATAGCCAATTCGCCCCCCATTTGTTCCCTAACTCTTGTTTGCTATGACTCACTTTGGTTTGCTCTGTCCAGCAACGACGGGTCATCTCAATACCATGTTGCCCTTGGGTAAGGAACTGCAACGGCGGGGTCATACTGTGACCATGTTTGGGGTGCTAGATGCCCAAGCCAAAACCCTAGCGACCGGTTTGAATTTTCAGGCGATCGCCACAACGGAATTTCCCTTGGGAGCCCAGGCAGAATTTATGGCTGAGTTGGGCAAACTCAGTGGCATTAAAGCTTTGCAATACACTGTGGCCAAAATCACCCAGAAAGCGGCAGCCTTCTTTGAGGAAGCCCCTGGGGTCATGGCCAAAGCCGGTGTGGAAGTTTTATTAGTTGATCAAGTTTCCCAAGAAGGGGGCACTATTGGCGATCGCCTGTGTATTCCCTTCATCAGTATATGTAGCGCTGTCGTGCTTAATCGAGAGCCCACCATACCGCCCTATGTCACCCCTTGGCCATACAATCCTAGCTGGTTGGGACAATTGCGGAATCGCCTTGGCTATGGACTTTTAAATCGGGCCACTAAACCTATTACAGCGTTAATTAATGACTATCGTCAGCGTTGGAATTTGCCCGCCCAATCTAGCCCCAATGACCGTTATTCCCCACTAGCACAAATTAGTCAGCAACCGGCAGCGTTTGAATTTCCTCGGGAATGTTTACCAAGCTGTTTCCATTTCACTGGCCCTTTTCACAGCAATGTGGGGCGAGATATAGCTGATTTTCCTTGGGAGCAATTGACCAATAAACCCATAATTTATGCCTCCCTTGGTACTATTCAAAATCAGTTAATGAGCACCTTTAAAATCATTGCCGAAGCCTGTATGGATTTGGATGCCCAATTGATTATTTCCCTGGGGGGAGCCAAGCTAGAATCAATGCCCGCACTACCTGGTAATCCCCTCGTTGTTAATTACGCTCCCCAACTGGAACTTCTGCAAAGAACAGCCCTTACCATTACCCACGCTGGGCTCAACACCACGTTGGAATGCCTCAATAATGCAGTGCCCATGGTGGCCATTCCCATTGCCAATGATCAACCGGGGGTAGCGGCCAGAATTGCCTGGGCTGGAGTGGGGGAATTTATTCCCTTGAGTAAATTGAATACGAACAATCTGCGGGCAGCCCTTGAAAAAGTCCTCACTGAAGATTCTTATAAAAGAAATGCTCTCGAGCTTCAACAAGCAATTAAAACTGCTGGAGGTGTTACTAAAGCGGCGGATATTATTGAGCAAGTAACAGCGGAGACCATGGGCTAAATTTTGTAGGTTTCAACATTGGGAAATCTTGTCTCTTTACAACGAAGAATTTGGTATGGGTAAGAATTTCAAGAAATATTTTAAAGTTCACCCCAGGAACATTACCGCCGTCTAAAACTATTTGCCCCAAATCATTTTCAGGGCAATGACTAACATTGCTCCCCCAAAAATCCGCCCCAGTAATTCGTTAGAAATATTGGTGGCTACCCTAGCGCCAAACAAACTACCAAGCACAAATCCCAGGCAAATTAGTACAGCCACTTTGATGTCCACGTCCCCCTTTTGGTAGTAGGTCCAGGCCGCAGCTAGACCAATGGGAGGCACCATGAGGGCGAGGGTGGTGCCCTGGGCTAAATGTTGGCTAAAACCAAAACCGAATACTAGCACTGGAACAATGATCAATCCACCGCCGATACCAATCAGGCCGCTGGCAAAGCCGGCTATTAAACCTAGAGCAATAAAACTAATAATAGTAAAAGTGTTGATGGCCATCTTTGCTGGATAGAGTAAATAGGAAATTTTCCGTTCCAGTGTATGGCTAATCTGGGTCCAGGTTTTGACAATCTATCAAAGTGACGTCTAGAGGTGCTCTAAAAGCCTAGATTGGGCCGATGTTTTCCAGGGCCCAAAGGATGCGTTCCCCCACGATCGCCTCTGGTTCTTGTTCTACAAAAGACTGGAGAAAATCCTTGAGGGGTTGGCGGTAATGCTGGGCCTGCTTGGCTAAATTTTCCAGACCGGCGATCGCCCCGTAGCGTACCACCCATTCAGGATCTTTACAAACTTGGATCAGAGTGTCGTAAATGGCTTTTTGTACTGTCTCTTGTTCTTCTTGAGGTAGGGATTGCCAACGGAGAAAACCCAGTCCCTTGGCCGCCGCCCGCCGCACACTCAGGGCAAAATCCGTCAGGGCCGCTTCCTGCAATAGGGCCAAGGCTCTCGGATCGCCAATGCCAGCACAGGCTCTGGTGGCCCAGGCCCTAGCACCATAATTGTAGCCATCCATATTGGCCAGCAAGTGGGTCATGGCCGCATCGCCGATTTGGATCAGTCCATCCACCGCTGCCACTGCGGCCCCTGGATTGTTGTAGCGCAACACAGTGGTTAATTGGGGCACTGCCAACGGCGATCGGGTAGCCGCCAAAGCCCGCACGGCCCCCACTAACTTTGCCGCCGAGTCTGCGGTTTCCACCGCTTGGATCAATCTTTCGATTTCTGGAGTTACGACGCTATTACCCTCCATGGTTTAGCCCCCGAAGCCTACGCTAATGACAGTGAACCACCTTAACATTGGTTTGACCCCAACCCCTGCACAAATACCTGGTATTGACAGGCGGTGAGCTATTCCCAGCCCTTAGCCGTGGATCGCAGACGAAGTTTCTCTCTTATCAGAGCTGAATTAATGAGCCAAATGCGCCGCCGGGTCTAATTCCTCCAGGATGGTGAACTGCACATGATTAATCGCCAACTCGCCAATGGAAACCACCTGCTTATTGACGGGAATGCCCTGACTCAATAATTGCTCAAAGGGTACATCCTTGGCGGTTTCGGCATGGTACCAAGCCAAACCCATAAAGAAACGGGTGGGGTACGGGCCACCGTCATTGGTGTCATCGGGGTTAGATTCCATGGGCAACCAACCAATGCCAGGTAAATAAAATTCAAACCAAACATGGTTGAAGTCCGGTTCCATAGGCAAATTACGCTGGAGGGGATGGGGTGGACATTTATAGCGGCCAGCGGTGCGGCAAGCAATGCCATTCAAACGAGCCAGGGCTAACAAAACTCCCACATATTCCCCACAGGAACCGACCCCCCGGCGGAGAGCTAAGTCAGGGGTATCAATATGAGGTTTTATGCCGTAGGAAAGGCGATCGTAGACATAGTTCCGGATATTGAACATTTGGCGGAGGACGTTGGTTTCCCGACCGATCGCCTCGGCGGCGGCCCGGATAATAATGTCAGTTTCCATGCTGAGGTTGTCGTTATCCACCAGGTAACGGTCGGCAAAACCCTCAGGTAAGGCGGGAAGATGCTCACAATCACTGGGTTTCAGGCGATATTTAATGCCCCATACTTCCATTTCCACCCGCCAGCCAAACACGGCCCGACTATCTAAATCAAGCTGGTCAAACTCAAACACCGCCACCTTTTGACCGTTGACATCATCAATACGGCTAAAGGGTAAACCCACCGATTCAATTTTGCGAATTCTTTGGCGGGGGGTGGCCGCCGGTAGAGCCATGCGCCATTCCACTTGTTTTAAATCAACGGGGTCCAGGGGGGCCAGCTCCTCAACGTAACGCATCTCCACCAGGTAACCGTTGGAAAAGGCACAGCACTGGTGGGGGTCGTTATAGAAATAGAGGGGATGGATGAAGGTGGTCTCCCGATACATCAACTCATGGTTGGGATCGGCGTTAGGATTGTCCCGGACGTAGGGTTCCTGTTGTACGTAGGCCACATAGAGGGTCGCTTTCCCTACGGCTTGATCATCATAAAAAGCTAGGCCGGTGGGGTTTTCAAAGGGGGTAATCAGGCTAAAGTTAATTTCCCCAGTGGCCCGGTCGAGGCAATAGACACTCTGTTCAGCACTGTCACAGACCCACAGTTCTTCCCCCCGCACGGTAATGTTTTCCACCCCAATGCCGGGACTGTAAAAAGTCGCCACTAGCTTGCGGGTATCCCGGCCATAGACCCAGATGTAGCCCCGCTTATGGCAGGTGATGTACACAGTGCTTTCCCAGATGGCCACCCCATTAACTGGGTCATCAAACCAAGCAAATACCTCGGGCTTGAGGTCTGGCCCTTCCAGATTACAGGTGTAAACATACTGCCCCGAACTAAACCATAACTGCCCGTCGGCGATCGCCAGGCCGGTGGCCCCGATGAATTCCTGCCAGTACTGGCCATTGAGCAACTTAGTGTTGTTGGTGTAGGGATCGATTTCCAACAGATAACCATTTTTGCTGTCCACAGCCAACAGATGCTCTCCGTCGAAGACAATGCCATGGATGGAAACAGCGGCCACGGGACGAATGGTTTTTCCCACAAAAGTAGATGAATCGGGCACAGAATCGACAACCATAGACACTAGATGGCAGGACAGTTTAGGCAATTCTACAGCTTAACAAAGGGACCGGTGGAGCAGATGCTCATCACGAACGTTCCCCTGCTACTGTCGCTAGAGGTCGTGCTACCATGCCGTTAGAATGGAAAGGAAGGCAACAAAAACCACTGTTAAACTGTCCTTCTGTCCTGGGAAAGTGCTTCTGTGTGGGCACAATGTTGAGAGAAATTGCCAAAAGGATTGAGACAATGGCTAATAGGATAGGTTCACTAAGTTTGGGTTTACTCACCACCTTAGTAGGGGGACAGGCCCTGGTGCCAGTGGTGACAGCGTCCCCTTTGACGCCCCCCCCGGCGATCGCCCAGAATGGAGTTTCCCCTTTGACGGTGGACGTTTTAAAAAACCTGAGCTACACCATTCCCGACCAAGGTACATATTCCCTTAACAATGGCGTGTTCGCTGGGGGAACTTTTAGCCTTAATCTGATCAAGCCCATTGCCCTTGGGGACGTGGACCAAGACGGTGCCCAGGACGCGGCGGTGATTTTACGCTGGGGCAGTGCGGTGGGCCCGGAGGAATTGATTTACCTCGCCGTGGTGACCGATGGCCCCGACGGACAGATTGCTAACCCCATCACCTATTTCCTCGGCGATCGAGTGCGGGTGCAAAGTTTAGTGGTTAAAAATGGACAAATCCGTCTCAACATCTTGAAGCACCAGCCGGGAGATCCCCAATGTTGCCCCAGTGCCCTGGTTTCGGAGGCGTATCAGTTGAACAGTGGAGAAGGGACCCTCGCGCCTATCACCCTCAATGAACAGCAACGCCAAGAAATTCACATTCAGGATTTACCAAGCCAGGCCCTTCCGGGGGACCAAGACGAGCCATTCCAACCCCCCCTGGATCAATTCCAAATTCAACTCTAGCTTTCCCATCTAGGGAAATTACCTATTCGTTACCGCTCTTTTACTGAATTTATTGTTGGTTTTACTAAACATTGACCTTTTTCCCAGTCACAGCGGAGCTAAACCATGGAAGCCTTTTTTCTCTTCTTTCTCGTCTTCTTCGGATCGGCGATCGGTACATCCGTCAAAATTGTTAACGAAAAAAATGAATGCCTAGTGGAACGCCTAGGAAGTTATAACAAAAAACTTACCCCAGGGCTGAATTTTACGGTTCCTATTTTGGATCGGGTCGTTTTTAAGCAAACCACCAGGGAAAAAGTCATCGACATTCCCCCCCAATCCTGTATTACCAAAGACAACGTGGCCATCACCGCCGATGCTGTGGTCTATTGGCGCATTATCGATATGGAGAAAGCCTATTACAAGGTGGAAAATTTACAGTCCGCCATGGTGAACTTGGTGTTGACCCAAATCCGCTCTGAAATTGGCAAGCTTGAGTTGGACCAAACCTTCACTGCCCGGACGGAAATTAATGAATTACTACTGCGGGAACTGGATATTTCCACCGACCCTTGGGGAGTGAAGGTTACTAGGGTGGAATTACGGGACATTATGCCTTCTAAAGCAGTGTTGGATTCCATGGAACTGCAAATGACTGCAGAGAGAAAAAAACGGGCGGCTATTCTCACTTCCGAAGGTCAACGGGATTCTGCCATCAACTCCGCCCAGGGGGATGCCCAAGCTCGGGTGTTAGAAGCGGAGGCTAAGAAAAAAGCGGCTATCCTCAATGCAGAAGCGGAACAACAGAAAAAAGTGTTGGAAGCTAAGGCTACAGCGGAGGCCCTCAGTATCCTTACGGAAAAATTGAGTTCTGATAACCATGCTCGGGAAGCGTTGCAATTCCTTTTGGCCCAGCAATATCTCAATATGGGCACCGCCATTGGTAGTAGTGACAGTAGCAAAGTGATGTTCCTTGATCCCCGTAACATTCTTTCCACCCTGGAAGGAGTACGGTCCATTGTGGGGGATGGGGCCCTAGATGAAGGATTAGAGGCGGCTTTGAATAAGGTAGACCGCCATCGGGCAGTTTAGGCAGTTAGCTTGGGGGCTGGGCTTTCTTGCTAAAGGCTACCATTTCAGGTTATATTCAGTTTAAATTCCTTGGGTATTAGGTTTATTTTTTGACAATGCCCGGGATATTTTGGGGGGACTCCAACCCCTCAGGCTTGACGTCCAATGGAATCATTGACGTTGATCCAGGGATAACCAGCAAAAGTTATGCCCCTGTAGTGAATCGCCGTAAGCAGCCCCCGATTCTTCTTTTCTAATCGTTACCGGTTGTCGTTCTTGCGGTGAAGAAAAACAGATAGTTTTTTCCGTCTTAAACTGCCTCCAATACTCTTGCCTATCTATCTCCCCCGTCCGTGCGATGGGCGGCTGTCCCCTGGGAGTTTCCCTGGGAATATCTACGGCTTTCTCCAGCAAGCTGACTGTAACCCCTGTCCCCCAAAGGTCCCTGTTCACCCCCAATCGGGAAGCTGGGGTGGCAAAAAACGGTCACAACTATAGCAACTGAGATGACGGGAATAGTTCACTGGGCCAGAGGGTAGGTTGACCCTAGAGAGGAAAATATTCAGTTTACCCAATGTCCAACATTACAACATTTTTCTGTAGGCCACCTTGCCCCTGTCCACACCACTGGGACCGCCTTGGGATGGCCTTTTGAGGAATATATTTATGCCAAAACAAATTGTCATTGCTGAAAAACATCAGGTTGCTGCTGTTTTTTGGAAGGATCAAATTCAAGAATTGGTGGTGTCCACGGGCAGCCAACAGGTGGGAGATATTTATTTAGGCTTAGTTGACAATATTCTGCCCAGCATTGACGCCGCTTTTATTAACATTGGGGACACCGAAAAAAATGGCTTTATCCACGTCAGTGACCTCGGCCCAGTTAGATTAAGGCGCACCGCCGGTTCCATTTCTGAACTTTTATCTCCCCAACAAAGAGTGTTGGTGCAGGTGATGAAGGAACCCACCGGCAATAAAGGCCCCCGCCTAACTGGAAACATCAGTATGCCGGGGCGTTATATGGTGTTGATGCCCTATGGCCGGGGAGTGAATCTTTCCCGTCGGATTAACCGGGAAGAGGAACGCAGTCGTTTGAGGGCTTTGGCTGTGTTGATCAAGCCACCGGGCATGGGACTGCTAGTGCGGACGGAAGCGGAAGATGTGCCGGAAGATGCGATTATCGAAGATTTGGAAAATCTGCAAAAACAATGGGAATTGGTGCAACAACAGGCCATGACCCGTAGTGCCCCCATGCTTCTGGACCGGGATGATGATTTCATCAAGCGAGTGCTGCGGGATATGTACTCCAGCGAAGTGAATCGCATTGTGGTGGATACCCCGGCGGGGATGAAACGGATTAAACAACAGTTGATGAACTGGGATCAAGGTCGTTTGCCGGAGGGAGTTTTAATTGATTGTCACCGGGAATCCCTCAGTATTCTGGAGTATTTCCGGGTCAATGCCACTATCCGGGAAGCCCTTAAACCCAGGGTGGATCTGCCTTCGGGGGGTTATATAATCATTGAGCCGACGGAAGCTTTGACGGTAATTGACGTTAACTCTGGTTCCTTTACCCATTCGGCCAATTCTCGGGAAACGGTGCTCTGGACTAACTATGAAGCGGCAACGGAAATTGCGCGCCAGTTAAAACTGAGAAATATTGGCGGGGTGATCATTATCGATTTCATTGATATGGATTCCCATAAGGACCAGTTGCAACTTTTGGAGCATTTTAACCGTTGCTTGGAAACGGATAAGGCCAGGCCCCAGATCGCCCAGTTGACGGAGTTGGGACTAGTGGAGTTGACCCGTAAGCGCCAGGGACAAAATTTGTATGAACTATTTGGACAGCCTTGTCCTGAGTGTGGTGGTTTAGGACATTTGGTGGAACTCCCTGGCGAGAAGGGTTTTGTTTCCCTGTCCCCCACAGCGGTCAACAGTAGCATTCCCCCCCGGTTGGTGGAAAAACCGATTCTCTCTCCCCCCGTTGCCAAGGTCAATGACCTGCCCAAGAAGGAAGAAGCAAAAATATCTAGCCCCCTGGACTTACTTTTCCATCCTAATTATCAAGAGCAGGGCGATCGGGATAGTAACCGTCGTCGTCGTCGCCGTCGAGGCTCGGAGTTTTCTGAAAAGGAAAATATTAAATCTGTGGGAATTTCCCGTAGTAAGGGTCCCAGCCCCAGCCCCACTAAGGAGAAAGTGACGGGCACTGCTCCTCCCCGCCGTGAACGGCCTTCCCGTCGAGTGGAAAAAACCTTGGTTCCGGTCGATGTCGCCATGACAACGTTGGAGCAAGATATTTATGCTCGTATGGGAATTTCTCCCCTAATCAAAACGGAGTACGCTGATCAAGACCCCCGCTCCTTTATGGTTTCGGTGGTTACGGCGGGAGCGGCCTTGGAGGGAAACACTAATGGTAGTGGCAGTCTGGTTAATGCTGTTATTACAACGGTGGACAATGGAGACAACGGGGATAACGTCCCCATTGATGGGTTGACAATTGTATCTGAGGTCACAGCCCCAACCCCGGTTATTGAGCAACCAAGGGAGGAAACGGTTGAGCCGGAACAGGTTGTCTTACCCCAACTTGATGATGAAACTCCAGCCTCTCCGGTGGCAGAGGAGTCTGCTCCCATAGAAACAAAAAAACGTCCTGGCAGAAGACGGCGGCGTTCTTCAGCGGAGTAGGTATTAGCTTGATTCACCCCTCCAGTGATTACAATGATCGCCAATGGTGGCAAGAAAGCCAAGGATTAGGTGGCGATCGCCTGGTGGCGGGGGTGGATGAAGTGGGGCGAGGCGCTTTATTCGGGCCAGTGGTGGCGGCGGCGGTGCTAGTGCCCATCGAAGCCATTAACCAATTGCAGGCCTTGGGGGTAAAGGATAGTAAACAGCTTTCTCCCCAACGTCGTTCCCAGTTAGCCCAGGCACTGCCCGATTATGTCCATAGCTATGGCATTAGCTTTGCCGATGTGCCCACCATTAACCAGGTTAATATTCGTCAAGCCAGTCTGTTGGCCATGGAAAGGGCGGTGCAAAAATTGCCTGTTATGCCGGCCTGGGTGTTGGTGGACGGGCGGGATACTTTACCCCACATTGCCATGGCCCAAATGGCCGTTACGGGGGGGGATAGAAAATCTTTACTAATTAGTGCTGCCAGCATTTTGGCTAAGGTGTGGCGGGATACTTTAATTACCCGTTTAGCAGAACGCTTTCCTGGCTACGACCTGGCCAGCAATAAGGGTTATGGTACGGCCAAACATTGTCAAGGATTAAGGCAGTATGGTGCGACTGCTCTACACCGACCGCTTTTTTGCCGCAAAATTATTGAAAACCCAGATTGAGTAGCCCGGTCAACTGAGAAACTTTTGGCGTAGGGCATGAATAATTTCCCCATTAGCTTTGGGGAAACGGTACTCCCCCAAATCGGCGATCGCCACCCAGCGGATTTCTTCACAGGCAATGGTTTGGGGCTGCCCCGAGAGATATTGACAGAGATGGACGTAGAGAGTTAGGCGCACCTGGGGATAACTATGGTCAATGGTGATCAGAGATTCCCCCACCGCCACTTCAATGGCAATTTCCTCCCGCACTTCTCGGACAATACATTCAGCCGCCGTTTCCCCCGGCTCTAGTTTGCCCCCAGGAAATTCCCATAGCCCCCCAAAGGAACCTCCCACCGGACGGCGATCGATCAATACTTCACCTTGGTCATTAATAATTACCGCTACGCCAATTTGTTTATGCTTGCTGGGAAAAGTCATAGAATTTGCCAGAAATTTACAAAATGAGCAAAAAATCCCCCAAGATATCGAATCTTAGGGGAATAATACAGAGTTTTAATGGTCTTTGACTAACAATTAACCCCGGCTAGCGTTACGACGGGCTTCCGCTGCTTCATCGGGGTGAATGCCCAAGCGGGTGAGGTTCAAGCGGCCTTTACTGTCAATTTCCCGTACTTTGACAATGACCTCATCGCCCACACCCACTTCATCTTCCACCTTGCCAACCCGGCCTTCCGTTAGCTGGGAAATGTGGATCATGCCTTCTTTTCCAGGTAGCACTTCCACAAAGGCACCAATGGGAATGATGCGGGTTACCCGACCGAGGTACACTTCCCCTTCGTTGAGTTTGCGGGTCATGTTATAAATCATTTGCCGCGCCCGTTCTGCCCGTTCCCCTTCACTGGAAGCAATGGTGACGGTACCGTCGTCGGCAATGTCAATCTTACAACTGGTTTGTTCGGTGATGCCCTTAATGGTTTTACCACCGGGCCCAATAACCATGCCGATGTGTTCCGGCTCAATTTTCAGGGTTAACAACCGGGGGGCAAAGGGAGACAACTCAGGACGGGGTTCCCGGATCGTCGCCAACATTTTGTCGAGGATATGGAGTCGGGCGGGGAGAGCTTGCATAATGGCTTTGGACACCACTTCCATGCTCAGACCATCAATTTTCATATCCATTTGCAGGGCGGTAATACCAGAATCGGTACCAGCTACTTTGAAATCCATGTCGCCAAGGAAATCTTCAATGCCCTGAATGTCGGTGAGAATGCGAATTTCATCCCCTTCCTTGATTAAACCCATGGCGGCGCCACTAACGGGTTTTTTAATCGGTACCCCCGCATCCATGAGAGCAAGGGTGGAGCCACAAACGGATCCCATGGAAGTGGAACCGTTGGAAGACAGCACTTCCGACACAACCCGTACCACATAGGGAAAGTCTTCCTGGGGGGGGAGCACTGGTATGATAGCCCGTTCAGCAAGAGCACCGTGGCCAATTTCTCGGCGGCCAGGGGAGCGCATGGGGCGGGCCTCACCGACGGAATAGGGGGGGAAGTTGTAGTGATGCAGATAACGTTTTTCGTCCTCGGGATGGAGGTCATCCGCTAAATCTTGGGCATCGCCGGGGGAACCAAGGGTAGCAAGGGAGAGCACCTGGGTTAAACCACGGTTAAACAGTCCACTGCCATGGACCCGGCGGGGTAGAAAACCGACTTCGCAGCTAATGGGGCGTACCTGTTCGAGTTTGCGGCCGTCTACCCGTACTCCATCATCAACAATCTGTTTCCGCATTAACTTTTTGGTCAATGCTTTGTAGAGGTTGCCGACTAATTTGGGGTCTTCTTCTACACTTTGTTTAACGGGATCGGTTTCTGGTAATTCGGCGATCGCCGCCTCCACTTCGGTGGCTTTAATTTCATCGAGGGCCGCATCCCGACCATCTTTACCCAGGTCAAATTGACCGAGCACGGTGATGATTTTTTTAGAGGCTCTGTTTGCAATGAACTCTTCCACGGCGGTATTGACCGGGGGCGGCTCGGAAGTGGCCAGGGTAATGCCCAGGTCTGTCATCAATTCCCGCTGGGCGTTGATCAGATCCTGCACTGCTTCATAGCCAAAATCAATTGCTTCGATGATGTCCTGTTCCGGTAACTGGTTCGCCCCAGCTTCCACCATGACAATACCGGCGGGGGTACCGGCCACCACCAGGTCCAAATCTCCGTTATGGACTTCCCGATAGGTGGGATTAATAATGAAATCATCCCCCACTAGACCTACCCGCACAGCGGCCATGGGACCTTTGAAAGGAATTTGGGCCAGGATGACCGCCACGGAAGCCCCTGTAACAGCTAAAACGTCGGGGGGCACTTCCTCATCCATGGAGAGGGTGGTGGCTACTATTTGCAGTTCATCCCGCAGCCAATGGGGGAATAGGGGACGCAAAGGACGGTCAATGAGGCGGCTGATTAATGTGGCCTTTTCTGGGGGTCGGCCTTCCCGCCGCAAAAAACCGCCCGGAATACGGCCTGCGGCATAGAGTCGTCCTTCGTAGTCCACCGTTAAGGGTAGAAAATCAATGCCATCCCTTCCTTTAGCTCTGGTCGCCGTGACCAACACCGCTGTATCGCCGGATTGAATGAGGACTGAACCTCCTGCTTGGGGGGCTAGGGTTCCCATTTTGAGTCTTATATCCCGTCCGTCGAAGGATATGGACTTGTCAAACTCTTGCATTTAACGTGTTTTCCTTATGTGCTATGACGTTTCTTCTTCTCAGCAGATCCTAACACCATTGACGAACCCTGGGCCGACCAAAGGTTGATCCCGAAGAGATTCGCTTCGCGGTGCGCTCCAGTTACCAGTTATCAGTCGTTGGTTAAAACGAAAGACTAGCTAATTGGCCCCAACGGCTGGCGGGGAAAAAACGAAATAGGGCATGGCCGATGATATTTTGCTGGGGTAAAAATCCCCATACATGGGAATCATTGCTGTTGTTGCGGTTATCCCCCATGACAAACACCTGACCGTCCGGCACCCGCACTGCGGGCAAATTATATTGGGGCGGCTCCAAAATATATTCTTCCTGCAAAGGTTGTCCATCCCGGTAAACAATGCCGTTGTTAACTTCCACTGTTTGCCCCGGCAACGCAATGACTCGTTTAATAAATGCCTGCCCTAGATCATAGCCTTGTACTTGCAGCAACTCCGGCGGATGGAACACAATAATGTCCCCCACCTGGGGTGGATGGAAATGGTAGGACACCTTCTCCACCACCAGGCGATCGCCTTGTTCGAGGGTGGGCAACATGGAATCGGAGGGAATGTAGCGGGGTTCCGCCACAAAGAAACGTAAGAGCAGGGCCAACACCAGGGCCACCATGAGCAGGGGAATGTTTTCCTTGATGAATTGCCACGGGGAAGGGACGGGGGAATTTTGCATAAATAGGGAATCGAACGGGAAAAGCTCCTCGGGTTAGAATCTGGGGAGATTGATGGGGCTAGATACATGGGTAAACCCTGACAGCTAGGGCAAACCTCGGTAAGCAAAGGCCACAGATCAAGCATAATCGAGGAGAGACTGCGTACCCAAACGCCGCCTGACATTGTTGACTTTCGCTTTTAAAACCCTTTTTCCATCGCCCTATGGTTAGCCTCACCCCCAATCCGAGTTATAGCGTCAGCCTCCTGTTGGAGCTACCCAACCACGCCGGAACTTTGGCCAGCGTTACCCAGGCGATCGCCGATGCGGGGGGCAGTTTTGGGCAAATTTCCCTGATTGAGAGTAACTTAAAACTCACCCGGCGGGAAATTGCAGTGGATGCTTCCAGCAGTGAGCACGCCGAAAAGATTATTGGGGCAGTGAAAGCTCTGGATAATGTCAAATTGCTGAAGGTGTCCGATCGCACCTTTGATTTGCATCGTCAGGGGAAAATTAGGGTGGTTAGTCGCATTCCCCTCACGTCCCAATCGGATTTGGCCATGGCCTATACCCCTGGGGTGGGGCGCATTTGTCGGGCGATCGCCGAAGATCCGGAAAAGGTTTATTCCCTGACCATTAAAAGCAATACGGTGGCGGTGGTGACCGATGGCAGTGCGGTGTTGGGGTTGGGTAACCTGGGGCCGGAAGCGGCTTTACCAGTGATGGAAGGCAAGGCCATGTTATTCAAGGAATTTGCCCAACTGGACGCTTTTCCCATCTGCTTGGATACCCAGGATACGGAGGAAATTATTCGCACCGTCAAGGCGATCGCCCCGGTATTTGGCGGCGTGAATTTAGAAGACATTGCCGCTCCCCGGTGTTTTGAAATTGAAGCCCGGCTGAAAAAAGAATTAAATATTCCTGTATTCCACGACGACCAGCATGGCACCGCCATTGTTACCCTGGCCGCTTTGCTAAATGCCCTCAAATTTGTTGGTAAAGCCATGGCCGCTGTCCGCATTGTCATCAACGGCGCTGGGGCTGCTGGGTTGGCGATCGCCGAATTGCTCAAGGAATCCGGAGCCACCGATATTTGGATTTGCGACTCCAAGGGCATTGTGGGCAAACATCGCACCGATTTAAACAGCAAAAAACAAGGCTTTGCGGTGGATGCGGAAGGTAGTCTGGCCGATGCCCTAGCGGGAGCCGATGTGTTTTTAGGGGTGAGTGCGCCGGGGGTAGTGACCAGGGAAATGGTGCAATCCATGGCCAAAGATCCCATTGTGTTTGCCATGGCCAACCCCATCCCGGAAATTCAGCCGGAATTAATCCAAGAGGATGCGGCGGTTATTGCCACGGGGCGCAGTGATTATCCCAACCAAATTAACAATGTGCTTGCCTTTCCGGGGGTTTTCCGGGGAGCCATTGACTGTAGAGCTAGCATTATTACCACCACCATGTGCATCGAAGCGGCCAAGGCGATCGCCTCTTTGGTGCACAGCAACACCCTAGATAGTGAGCATATTATTCCTTCGGTTTTTGACAATCGGGTCGCCACCACCGTAGCCAGTGCAGTGCAGTTGGCCGCCCGCAATGAAGGAGTAGCGGGGCAATAGTTAGTTCAGTTATTCCGGAACCGTTAAACCCTTACTGGTCAGCCATTCCTGATTGTAAAGACGGGATTGGTAACGGGCTCCTCCGTCACAAAGTACGGTAACAATGGTGTGCCCCGGCCCTAATTTTTTGGCCAATTGGTAGGCCGCTCCCACATTAATACCGACGGAACCGCCCATAAACAGGCCATCCCGCCGCAGAAGTTGGTACACCACCCGCAACGCTTCTGGGTCATCAATTTGCACCGCATCGTCAATGGGCACATTTTCCATGTTGGCGGTGATGCGACTGTTGCCAATGCCTTCGGTGATGGAGTTGCCGCTGGGGTTAATCTCCCCAGTTTTGATGAAGCTATACAGCCCACTACCCATGGGGTCCGCCACCACGCATTGCACGGCCTCAGACTGTTCTTTAAGATACAGGGCTACCCCTGCATAGGTTCCTCCGGTGCCAGTGGCTGCCACCCAAGCATCTACTTTGCCGTCCGTTTGTTGCCAAATTTCGGGGCCGGTGGTGTGGTAATGGGCATCACGGTTGGCCAAATTATCAAATTGATTGGCCCAAATGGCGTTATCTAATTCTGCGGCAATGCGTCCGGAGAGTTTGACGTAATTGTTGGGATCCCGGTAGGGCACGGCGGGCACGGTCCTGACTTCTGCCCCCAGGGTGCGGAGCAAATCAATTTTTTCCTGGGATTGGGTGTCGGGAATGACAATTAAGCATTTATAACCCTTGGCGTTGCAAATGTGGGCGAGACCAATGCCCGTATTACCCGCTGTGCCTTCCACCACAGTGCCACCGGGTTTGAGCTTCCCTTCCTTTTCGGCGGTTTCGATGATGCCCAGGGCGGCCCGGTCTTTGACAGAACCACCAGGGTTCATAAATTCTGCTTTGCCTAAAATTTCACAGCCGGTTTCGTCACTGAAACTGTTAAGGCGAATCAAGGGGGTGTGGCCAATGGAGTCCACAAAGCCGTGCTTAATATCCATGCTGAGTTGAGGTAAGGCGGTCAAGCGGGGGTTAAAACCCTGTTAGGTTATCCTACCCCAGGGAGGATGGGCTGATGTAGGGGGAATTTCTGCCGCAATTGATTGTCCAGGTCAATTATTCATAATTTGGATGCCGTGGCCGATGGTGTGGGTTAACCAAAAATCCACGTCGGGGTCGTTTAATTTTTCCTTGGCGATCGCCAGCACCCGTTCTGCTTCCTGCTGATCTTGACAGAGGGTAAATACGCTGGGGCCGGAGCCGGACATCATGGTGCCCAATCCTCCCGCTGACTGTAAGGCCTGACGTAACTGGGCTACAGGCTGATGAGCCGGGAGCACAACTTTTTCTAAATCGTTGTGGATATGGCTGGCAATTTGCCCTGGGTTGCGATGGTGAATGCCCTGGAGTAGGGGCCCTGCATGGATGGTTTTCCGCCGGGCTCGCTGGGACTGGTCATCGTTTAGATAATTTTTGCCAAACTGTTGGCGATAGGTTTGGTAAGCCCAGGGGGTGGAAACTTCCAAGGAACGATGTTTGGCCAGCACTACCCAAAAGCAATCTCCGTCCGGTAAGGGGTCGAGGATTTCCCCCCGTCCCGTGGCGATCGCCGTGCCACCGCCAATGCAAAAAGGAATGTCAGAACCCAGTTGGGCTGCTAACTGTTCTAATTCCGGCCTGGTTAAGCCTAAATTCCAAAGTAGGTCTAAACCTACCAATACCGCTGCCGCATCGGCCGAGCCCCCAGCCAACCCCGCCGCCATGGGAATATGCTTGGTCAAGGTGATATCTACGCCGCCGTAATTATCATGGGCTTGGGGAAAATTGTTAATCATCAACTGGGCCGCCCGGTGGGCCAAATTGGTGGCATCGTTGGCCAAGGGACTGTCCCCACAACTGAGCCGGATGTCATCGGTACCATTGGCCCGCACGGTAATTTCATCCCCCAGGGCAATGCTCTGCAACACCATTACCAATTCGTGGAATCCGTCGGGGCGATCGCCAAGAATTTCGAGGAAAAGATTAATTTTGGCCGGTGCATGGATGGTGTAGGAATGCATTAGTTGGGGAGCAAAGGACGGTCAGTAGATTGGTCAATTCTAATAACTCAAGTTATTCCCTAATATTTTACGGCGATGGGCGAATCCTAAGCGGAGAAGTTGATCCAACAAGCGGCGATCGCCAGACCAAGTTAACCCTGGTACTCCTAATGGTGCAGTGATTAAACTCCTAGGTCACGCACCACAAGATTACCTTTGACTTTTTTTAGGCAACAGCAAAACCAGTGGGGGAAGTATTTATAGCTCATGGAAGCCGAGGAAAATTTCTCTTTTAGCAATACCTGAATTGACGGGTTCTATGGCAATACTATCTTCTGTTTGCATACGAAGTTAGAACTCGCTCAATAATATGACGATGCTGGGTTAGTCTACCCATTGGACAATTAGCTCTGCTTTAGAGCCAAAGGTAATCAATTTAACCGTGTTTTGTTCTGGTGAAATTTGACCTATTATCCTTATCCCAGAGTTAGCTCATGATGTTTTCTGCGGTTTTTAGTGCCTGTGGTAATTTTTTTTGTTGTTGGAGGTATGATTGTTGCAAGCATATCTGTGCTAATAACAGGATACTCTACTTAAAACCTTCTGTGGGTCAATGCATTCAATGTGACTTGCTGAGTAGGAAAGCATAGGTCTGCTGACAATCCATCTCTTGAACTAGCGATCATGTCTTTACTTTTCTTAACGAGCTTGACCGGGCAATCAGTAAATGGCAGGTATATTCTTAAAAAGCCACTGGGCTATGGCGGTAGTAGTATCGTATTTTTAGCTGATATTATTTCTCCGACTCAGAACTTCGACAGTGTAGCGATTAAACTTATTGAAGTTGATAACAACGAAAAAGAGAAACAAATTCAAGAACTAAAAATCGCACTAAGTTTAAAACATAAAAACTTAATTGATTGCTATGATTTTTTTGATTGTAACATCGAAGGTAAAGCTGTTTTCGGTCTGGTAATGGAGTTGGCTGATGGTTCCCTAGAAGACTACTTGGAACAATTTAAAAATTTATCATTAAACGCCAAAGACCGAGACATGATTATTAAATCTATCTTGGACGCATTGCATTATATTCACAGTCGAGGAATAGTTCACAGTGATTTGAAGCCTGGTAATATTTTGAGAGTTGGTGATGTCTGGAAACTAGCTGATTTTGGTATTGCCAGAATTTTAAATGCTAAAACAAGCACCAGGACAGCAAACATAAATGGAACCTTTCTTTTTATTCCACCGGAGGCAATCGAGGGAATTATATCTCCCGCTTGGGATATATGGTCATTGGGGATCTTGCTCTCACGTTTGTTTACAGATGAGCATCCTTTTTGTGCCCATAACGAAATGCAATTTTTTGAAAAGATTCAAAAGCATGATCCAATATTACCTCAAAATACCAACATTATTTATAGCTTCATGATCAAAGGTTGTCTTCATAAAAGCAGAGAGAAGCGTTGGGGCATAGATAAGCTTTATGAATATTTTTCTGTTATACAGGATGAAAATAATAAGTCAGAAAATCTTGATAAATTTATCCAAAAAAGACTTGTAGAAATAGAAGACTTAAAACAACATGACGATTATCATTTGATTATAGAGATCTGTGACTTGATCATTTACCTAAGTCCTGGCTGTATTGATGCATGGGCTGATAAGGCTGATGCTTACTCATGTTTAGGACAAACAAAGGAATCGATGGAGACTTATCGCAACGCTTTACAGTCTTTTGCAGAATTATCCAATAAAGGTGAATTATTTTCTGTCTTTCAGGTACTTCAATCTGTTGATAATTTTAAAGTTAATGAAGAAGCTGAAGCTATAGAAACTTCCTTACCCCAAACAATTTTAGGCAACAGACGCTCTCTGCAAAGTATAGCTAAAATAGTTGGTAAAAAATCGAAAAGTTTCAGACAATTTATTCGTAGAAGAAAAAGCCTAGATGGAAATTAATTTCATTTTTTATTGATCATATATTCCTATCAATAGAGGATTAATTATCATAATGAATAGCTACTCAACTAAAATCTTTATCCGCAAAAATGGCGATAGTGAAGATAACACAAAAATCGTCAAACTGAACACCAAGTTGCCCGGCGAAGAATATACAATTGGTTGGGTGGATGGGTGTGATATTCAGCTAAGCAATGACACAGGTTATATGTCTAAACTGCATTGTACTTTAACTAAAGAAGCTGTTGGATGGGCAATTGTTGATACCAGCACAAATGGAACAATATTGATCGGAGAAAATCACAAGACTGAGTTACAAACCTTACAAAAAGTCTATCTTTCTGATCAAGACGTAATAATTATTGAAGATTGGCATTTGACCTTTAGCGAACCTGCTAAAACTAAAAGGAAGCATTCAATTCCATTAAAACGCCAATGTTCTTGGGTATTTAATATCGGCGAAAGGGCATTGTACAAAGTAGAAAATGGAAAGCGAATAAGAGTAAAAATTTCACCACAAATCAAGAAAATGTTGCATTACATGGCATCCCAAAATCTTGCTCATAATAATTCGCCCAAAATATGCCCTCACGATGAATTAATCCAAGCAATCTGGGGAGAGGAAGACTTTGGAATAACAAAAGAGCACTTAAGGTTACTTGCTCAAAAAGTCAGAAATATATTGACATTGGACAAAGACAACAAGGATGAAAGACAAAAATGGCTGGAAACAATTAATAACGAAGGTTACATCCTTAATGTTGATTGTGAGCATTGAGACATTATTATCTATGAGGTAATGCCAACTGTTTTTTAATGGCAACACTTATTTGCTCTTGCGATGGAGGTTCCCCATTGTTATTGGCAAACAGGGAATATAATACATTAATGTAGATTTCTCCCAATGTAGTAGTTATTGTTGCCGCAGTGGTAGCGGAAATAGCTCCTCCAACAACTGAACCAGCCCCAGGTATCATTTTCAAAATATTTGAAACAATAGCTCGACCGATAAATGTTCCACCGACTCCAGCCGCAAATGCCGCTACAATAGTTCCTAAAAAACTTTGATCTAGGGAAAGTCCAAAGGTAGCTGAAATACCAGCAAGCATTCCAATTTGAACAGGAACAATTGCCACTGCATCTGAAAATGGAATTGGTGAAGCTCCTAAACCACCGGCCACTGTTGCCGCGGCTAATACGATTTTCCTGGATTTACTTCTTTTAAGCTCTAGATCTACTTTCTGAGCGGCAACAAATGCCCTCTGAGTTCCCTCAGGTACTACTTCCATTGTTAACTTTACCAAATCATGTAATCCTATCGGAGGTAAAATATGACCTTCATCTAGTTCTTCTTGGATGGCCCTAACACGGATAACATTTTTGGCTAATGGCAACTGTGATTGAACTATTTGGCGAAATGATTTGACCTGTCCATCGGAATCATGAACTTTATCTTGCCTCGCCTTAGTTATAACCACAATAACTGGCATATAACTGCTAAGTAGTTTAACCAATTTTTCCTCTGCTGGTTCAACACGACGCAAATCTTCTGCAATGCAAATCCAGGCAACATGAATGTGATTGTTGGGGTCTGAACTATTGCTTTTATTGATAACAAACTGACGGAGTTCTTCGAGTGTTTCTGAAAAATCTGCCATTTCCAAACCACGGCTATCAAAAATGGTTAGGGGAATGCCTTCTTTTTTTATTTCTCTTGTATCCTGAGTGACTGGACGACCCTGTCCCGTTTCTGCAAAATTACCTTGAAAAACAGCATTAATTAAGGTACTTTTGCCTACACCAGTTCTTCCTGCAATCAAAATATTGACATTGCCTCTTTCCTTTAGGGCTTGTTTAATTGCTTCTGTAACGACTGAATTAAAATCGAAATTTTCCATGGGATTGTTCGTTGGTGTAAGATGGTGACTTTGTTGCGGTAAGGCTAGTTGACTTTGCATAAAATATACCTAACCAAATATATTTTTAACGCTTTGTCTTGCTTTTTCTTTGACGGAATCTGTAATGTGAATAGAAACCATTCCAATCGCAGCAGCTATTACGCCTAAATCATCGGTGTAACCAGCAACGGGTATAACATCAGGAATGGAATCAATGGGAGAAATGAAATAAGCTAAAGCACTAAAAATGGCTGTTTTTGCCCATAGCGGAGTGCCTTTTTCCTGTGCAGCATAGTAAAGCCAAAGAGCTTTTTCTATAACTTCACGACCAGCATCTAAGGCAAAATTTTTAAGCTTTTTCCAAAAACCTGCATCTGAATAGCTATCACTACCTGAGTTGCTTTGCATATCGATAAAACCTAAAATTTTACAATTTAGCAATACTTAGTCATTGAGATTTCCGGTTCTTAAATTAAGATCATTGAGAATAAAGCTAACACAATCTTTTAGATCAATTGACTGTGCTCCAAAGACCATATCGTTACCGTCTAATGGATATTGATCATATAAATCACCATTACAATTTAAAACAGAATTTCTTATTTTCTTTCTCATTTCTTCAACACAATCTCTTTTATCGAATACTGAATAATTCTTAATCGTCAATAATCTAACGCATTGTTTAATTGCATGTTCAATGAGGAATGTATTTGCCCCAAAATCAATTGCCCATCCATAGCGATTTGATCTGTAAATCCTTTTAGAATGTTTTGGTGCTCTTACTGGACTACCTGAAGAATGAGTTAGCCACCATGCAGAAGCCTCAATTAGTTTCTCTGCTGTTTCTCTGTTGATATTCATAGATGATAATTGTAATGATGATAAAAAAATAGATTCTTCGGTTTATTGAGTTCATCAATTTATGATTAAACGCTGTTACCAAAATTTAGGAGTTACAATTTTCACACAAAGGAAGGACTGTGGAGAAAAATAAATTTATTCTTCTCCTGTTTCAACTTAGATTAATCGTTTAGCCATTTAATAACTTTAATCGCACCATAAGCAGCTAGACCGGCTCCTGCAACAATGCCCGCAACAGGTAACGCAACTGTTGTCGTTGTTGTAAGTCCAATCACACCCAACAGCCCTGGGGCTGAGGAAGTAACTGTTGCAACCGTGATTGATCCGGCTCCAACACTACCTGCTGCACTTGCGGCAATACTGCCAATAATTTTTGCATCATCCATGGTGAGTACCTCAAAAGCTAATTTGAATCAGATAATGTTGAGTTTTGAGAGACTTTTTAGTTAGTCAATAACTTTTTTAATCCCATAAGCAGCAAGTCCAGCGACCACACCGGCCCCAATCACTGGAGCTGCACCAATCGCAATTCCACCAAACGCACCAGCCAATCCCATGTTGCCGACAATGCCAGCGAGACCAGCGCCGAGTGCCCCGCCACCAGCGGCAAACCCAGCGGCCTCTTTTAATTTATCTTCCTGATTTTGGTTAGCCATAAATACTGTTTTCCTTGAAGATTGATCATGGTATTTACTATAGCTTCTGATTTAGAACAAAAGAATATTTAAAATATATGAAAAAATATCCAAAATCTATCCAAATCGTCGATTTCTGCTAGCTCTCTATTTGTTCAAGTGTAACTTTAATCAATATCAGATTGGAGACAAAAGAGGGGAAACAAATTAGTTAACTCTAACCATTGTTTTAGGCTTAGGTCTTCCGCCCGGGCAGTACCAGGCAAAGTTAACTGCTCCAATAAAGTAGTCAACTGTTCCGGGACAATTAATCCCTTGAGGTTATTGCGTAACATTTTACGGCGATTGGCGAATCCTAAGCGGAGAAGTTGATCCAGTAAGCGACGATCTCCTGGTAGTTGCTCCACGGGGTAAGGGGTTAAACGAATGACAGCAGAATCCACTTTGGGGGGTGGCGTAAAAGCTTTGGGGGGGACATCCACAATCCAATCCACCCTGGCTAGGTATTGCATCCGTACCGATAGGGCACCGTAGGCTTTGGTGCTGGGTTGGGCCGTTAACCGTTCGGCAATTTCTTTTTGCACCAATAAAACAATGGTTTCAAAGCCTGGTACCCTCGGTTTTTGGATGGTACCCAACAGTAGTTCCAAAATCGGACTGGTGATGTTATAGGGAATATTAGCGACTACTTTATTGAGGGGTGAAAATTGGGAAAAATCCTGTAGTAAAGCGTTTAAATCTAGTTTTAATACATCCCCTTCGAGGAGCAGAAAATTTTCCCGTTGCCCTAATTTTTTCCGTAGTTTAAGGCATAAATCCCGGTCTAGCTCCACCGCCACCACCGGATTCCCTGTAGCCAATAGCTGTTTAGTTAAAACCCCCATGCCAGGACCAATTTCCAGCAGGCGATCGCCCTGGGAGCCGCTTTGCAGTGCGCCGGACTGAATATCTGCGGCCGCCACAATGGCCTGTAAAGTTGGTTCATGGTTTAGCCAATGTTGGCCAAAGCGTTTGCGGGGTCGAAAAGCCATAAAATTTTAATCAATGCTTGGTTTACTACCCTGCCGGGGCAATGCCAGAAGCCCATTGTACAATTTGTCCTATCCCCCATCCCTGTTTCAACTAACTTAACTCCGTCAATCCTTTCTCTACCCGTCCAGGAAAGATTCTTCAACTATTTTTGTTATGGCCTACCGTTTGGTTGTTGCCCCAGAGCAAATTATCGAGGCTACTGTTACCCTAACCACGGGCCAACTCCACTATCTGCAACGGGTATTACGACTGCAAAAGGGCGATGGCTTTATCGTGTTGGACGGCGGCGGCGGGGTATGGCGGGCCCAGTTAAATGATTTGGATGATGGCACAGCCCAATTATTAGCAACGGTAAGCGAACAGAATGAATTACCTCTACCCGTCACTTTGGCGATCGCCTTGCCGAAGGGCAGTGGTTTTGAGGAAATTATTCGTCCCTGTACGGAGTTGGGAGCCACAGCGTTTCAACCTTTGTTGACGGAACGTACCCTATTAAAGCCCAGCCAAAATAAACTTGAGCGCTGGCAACGCATTGTCACGGAAGCGGCGGAACAGTCGGAGCGGCAATGGTTACCCCCGGTGGCAGCCCCGTTAACGTTTGGACAATTTGTGAAAGAAGCTACCGGGCCAGAAACCCTGGCCTTGCTCTGTGTGACCCGTTTAAATAGCTCTATGCTTGGGGCATACTTGAAACAGAGTAATTTGCCAGCCCAAATTGTCCTGGCTACCGGCCCGGAAGGGGGATGGACAGATGACGAAATTTCCCTGGCGATCGCCAAGGGGTTTCAGCCGGTGTCCCTTGGTAAACGCATTTTGCGGGCGGTGACGGCTCCCACGGCGGCCCTAGCCCAGATCAATGCTCTGTTGGAAAGCTAATTTTTTTGGCCCTTTTCCCTATGTATAAAGCCATTGCCGATGCCATTGACAGCCAAGACCTGGCCACAGCGGAGCAACTGTTGGCAGCGATGGAGGGGGAGAGTTGGGAAAATCCTATGACGGCCTATTACCAAGCTCGGCTGGCGGAAGCCCAAGGGAATTTGGATGAGGCGGAGCAAAAATTTCGGCAATTGTTGACTACTAGCCATAGTCCCCAACTAGTGGCCAAAATTAGGGCGGGACTGGGTCGCATTCAAGCCCATCACCAAGCGGAATACCAGGCGGCCATTGAGGAGGCTAAGGCAGATCCAGAGGCCCAGTCGGTGGGAATTTTTGTGTTGGAACCGTTTCCCCCAGCGGAAAAGCAAACCAAGGCAGTACAGTTTGGCAAAATTATGGCCATGGACCCCTACACCGCTCGGCTCCAGTTACCCAGTCGGGCGTGGCGGCTCTATCGCACCGGGGCGATCGGAGAGTTGAACCATTACCATCAGCAATGTCAGGCCGCAGGGATTCCTAGTTTTTCGGTGGCGTTGGCGGACATTTTGGCGGTGAAAGTTTTCCCGATTTTCCACATTGAAAGTTTGTCCCCAGAGGTCACCGTTACCTATCGCATTAGTCGAGAAGAAGAAGGCACTTTTAGTTTTAGTTGGCAAGATGCCAGTCAAATGGTGGAGGGTTTATTACCCATTTTTGAGGAATGTGTGGATGTAAATGTACGGGGCAAAATCCAGCGCAAAACGGAAATTTTAGATTACGCTCACATTTGTGATTTACATTTACCGCAACAGCAAATTATTCTCCGTTTTTGTGACCAAATTTATGAATTTAACCAGGGTATTAACCTAGATGGGGATGCTTCCAACCATGGGCAACAGGGCACAGCCCACCAACGATGGCAACAACTCAGCCGCATTTGGCAAACAAATTTACCGGATAAGCCGGTCTGGAAGGAGTTCAAGGCTTTTGCGGAAACGGCCCTAGATTTTCAAGAATTACTCAAATCAGTGGAGCCCCACATTCCCTTTTTACGACGGGAAGATACCAATTGGGATAGGGCTTTCCATCTCTACAGCACCCTTGCCTTCTGCCGCGATCGCCGTTTGGAATGAACAAACCCCCACATTCGTTGACAAGACAATGCAGTCGCATTACCATCGGCGTATAGTTTTACGGGCTGAGGAACCACTATGGCGGGAATATTATCCCCATGTTCAGAATCTACCCTGACGGATCGCTATCAGACCACAGTACCTGATCCGGTTCGCAAAGCCTTGGGGTTGAATAAGCGAGATAAAATTTGCTACACCATCGAAGCCGATGGCAGAGTATGGATTGCCAGGGCTGAACAGGCAGAAAATGATCCAGTGCTGGGGAAGTTTTTGGATTTTTTGGCACAGGATATGGATAAAAATCCTCAGCATATACAAGCGGTCAGTTCTGAATTTGTTGATCGTCTGCAATCGCTAGTCTCCGACGTTGATGTAGATCTGGGTGCGCCATTGCTGGACGAGGATGAATAGATTTGCCAATAGATAAGCCTTTATTGATTAATGGGTGGAAAATATTTGCCCATCCCCTATTTCTTGAGCAGGTTGAAGAACTTATGACCCAAGTCGAACAACTGCGCCAAAAGAATCCCAAAGATTATAAAAAGAAAAATGCTACTAAGCGTCTAGCGGCGATCGCCAAATTAGCGTTTGAGGTTATTCCTCAAGATCCTACTCGCCATGAATATCGACAGGGAAATACCCTTGGAAATGATTATAAACACTGGTTTAGGGCTAAATTTTTTCAGCAGTATCGTTTATTTTTTCGCTACCACCAAGAAAGTAAAATCATTCTCCTCGCTTGGGTTAATGACGAAGACTCAAAACGTGCCTATGAAAGTAACACCGATGCCTATAAAGTCTTTAGAAAAATGCTCGAAAATGGCCATCCTCCTGATGACTGGAATGATTTACTTACCGAGGCTAAACGTGTTGGCGATCGTTTACAAAAAATTGCCAAAGTTGAGCCTTAATTTTCCCGTCTTTCACACTGGCGATCGCCTATGTTTGACCGTCTAATTAGTTTACAAGTACGATATTGGTTTTGAAGCTTGCTTTACAATAAAAGAATCTTTAGCCACCCTGGAAGTACAAACCATGGCAACGATAGAAACTGAATTAAAGGATATCCTGGTTAAGTTTGAACAACGATTCGACCGATTAGACCAACGGCTAGACCGCATAGAGGCTGATTTAACTGAAATCAAGGTGGATATGGCCACAGTTAAGACAGAACTTACCACCGTCAAAGAAGATACGAAAGATCTAAAAGGACGAGCTAGTGCTCAGATATGGGCATTGATTGTCACCATTATGGGGGCCACCACAGCGGCTATTGTCCGATTTGGTTTTATGACCAACCCCTAAATCACTCTGCCGACGAATTTTATAAACATCCTAATTTTCAGGCTCACAGCGCTGCACCATAGACTAAGCCAAGGTTTGACTAAACTAATTTTGCACCCATCTCTCTAAGACTACAGACATTATGACCTTGTAGTTTAAGAATGTTTAAGCAGATTTGGCAAAGTAGATCCACAATCTGGTACAATCCCGTCCTAGGCATACATAAGCATTTTCAATTAGTGTTTATTATCAAATTTAAAAATTGGTCGACGTCTCCCCGCTGTGTTGTAGACTTGGTGGAACGTATCGTACGGGTGATTTTGGAAACGGTCAAGATTGTTAATTCTTTACCTAAATTAAATGGAAGAAATTCATGATGGTAGTGAAAAAATTATCTAATGAAGTGGAACTATATAAAAAAGCATACGACAAATTCTGGGGTTTTTGCCATGAAAAAGAATTTGAATTTTGTAGAATGGAAGATTATGCTTTATACACAAGAAATAAAGAAATAGGTTATTGGTATGATTCTCTAGAAATAGATTTTACAAGAGAAATACTAAATTTGGTTAATCAATTTTCATCAACCACAAATAAGATTATAATCTGGAATGAAGTTTATTCAAGTTATACCGAGGAAAAAGATCGTTTTAATTTATTGATGGAGTTTATCAAGTATCCGGTTTATTATTGTCTTCATCAGCCTCACGCCATACAGCAGAAAATAATATATTCTTCTATTCATTTATGTAATCAGGCAGATGTGGCCATAAACGGAGCAGTAGATTATATTCCTAAAATTAAAGATAAAAATGGAAATTCCACTCTGCATGATGCAATTAATATACAAACGTTGAAAAAAATGTCTAAAAAATGGGACGATAGCTGTAAGCTTGTGAAGTGTCTGAAGAAGCTTCCATCTGAAAAATTTATTAAGGGAACTCAAGATTATAGAAATTTGGCTCAGCATAAAATCCCTCCATATATTGAATATGGACACACTAATTTTATTGAGCGCGTTACTAATAGTAGGGAGAGCGATTCTGCTCGATATGCAATCGGAGGTTTGCTCCCGCTACAACTTAAACTTTTAATTCCAATTTTAAAAAGTGAATATGAAAATTGTAAAAACAGTTTGTCTTTATATTGGAATCTTGTTAAAAAACATGAAGAATTCAGCTTAGACTAATTTTATAGTAACTCATCCAGTATTTGAAAAGGAAAATTTATGATGTTAAATATGTATGACAAACTTGATACGGCAGATTCTGAATCATTTTGATACACATAAAGCGGCTGTAACTCTAATTTTATAAGGAATTTATCGTGCCAGATGGATAGCCTAACCACCGTAAGTCAATATCTATCTAAACATCAAATTGTATAATTGCCACAGCCAAATTTGCTTAATCAGAGGAGTTAGCTATGAAGAAAGTTTTATTGATCTTAGCAAAAACTATTTTATTTCTAAATTTATTCACTAATTTACCTACTTTTTCTCAAGAGAGACAGTTTGGTATTAATCCTATTCCTGAAGAGTATCTTGAAATGGGGGCAGGTATGAGCTTACAAGACGGGAGTGGCAATACTGTATTTTCATCTAACTATAAATACTGTGATGAGAAAAAACCTTGTTATGTGATGGATGTATATAGTCAACTAATAACATTATCATCTGTTTTTAGGTATGGAGATAGCTATGAAAGAGTAGTATTGGCAAATGAAACCCAATCTCTTCTTGTTACTCTTGAGCTAAAAGTAATCGATGAAACGTATGAAGGTTTTACCTATAAAGGTACTATTACTATAGAGTCGAGTAAAGGCTTAACTGAGACTATAGAAGTCACTGGTTACGAAGGCTCATAAATCTTAATCACTACATCGATAACATCACCAAGTTGCCAAGTAGCTCGATCGCCAATCGGACGGATGGTCAATGCGGAAGGCGATCGCCTGGGGATAATATGGGGAGTGGTAATTTTGGGAGTTGCAGTTGAAAATCCCTTCCCATCTCTTAAAGAAAGAACAACTAGCGGTCTACTGGGGCTTGACCCTACTGCCCTTCAACGCCGTAGCGGGGTTACTACCACTGCTGTTTGCCAGCCTGAGCCCCTGGTTTTTCCATGGCAAAAAATTAGCGAGCCTACCCCTGGCCAAAGTGTGGGCCGCCCTGACCCTATGGTTTTTACTGACCACCATCACCGCCCATGACCGGGGAGAAGCCCTGTTGGGACTGGCCAACTTTGTACCCTACTTCATTGTTTTTCTCGCCTTTAGCCAAGTAATTTGCCAATTTAAGCAACTCAATACCCTAGCTTGGCTGTTAACTGCGAATACCGTGGTGTTAGTCATCCTCGGCTTTGGGCAAGTTTATGGCGGCTGGGCCACCCCCGATTGGTTAGCGGCGATCGGTACTAACTTAGTGGCCGGGGGCAGACCAGAAGGGAGAATGTCTTCCCTATTAATGTATGCCAACCTATTTTCCGCTTGGTTATTGATGGTGTTTCCCCTCAGCCTGGGGCTATTGATCCAATCCGTCCGTCGCTGGCACTTCACCGCCCCCGGTAACCGTCTCAATCTTCCTCCCCTGGTATGGGCCCTGTTAGTAGCTTGCATCCTAGAGGCGATCGCCTTAGTGTTGACCGGATCCCGCAGTGCGTGGGGCATTGGGTTACTAATTGGCATTGCCTACGCCATTTATCTGGGGTGGTATTGGTTAGTGGCCTTAGCGGGGGGGGCTACCGCCATGGTGTTATGGGCATCCTTTGGGCCCTTTGGCAAAGAACCATTGCGACAGATAGTACCTAAATATTTTTGGGGCAGATTATCCGATGAACTTTACCCCGACCGTTACCGGACTGCTCTTCGTAGCACCCAATGGCAATTTAGCTGGGATATGTTCCTGGACCAACCCATTTTTGGCCAGGGTTTGAGGAATTTTACCCCTCTATACCAAGCCGCCATGAACGTTTGGATTGGCCATCCCCATAACTTGGTGCTAATGATGTTGGGGGAAACAGGGCTAGTTGGCACTGCGTTAATGCTGGGGGCGGTGGGTTTCATTCTGGCCCAGGGCATGGTGCTATTGATTCACCTCAGTCGTGGTGGTGGTTTTCGCCGTCGGTCCCAACATTTATTACTGCTGTCCTATGGCATTGCCTTTGCCGCCCTTTGTTTATACAACCTGTTTGACGTTACCATTTTTGATATGAGGAATAATGTCTTGGGCTGGATTTTCCTAGCGGCGATCGCCGGGGTGAGCCAACGGTATGGAACCAAATTCACCCAGGGTGATCCGGCAAAATTACAGGTGCCTGGGTAAAACGTCGTTGCTTTCAGGTTCTCGATGTTCTGGTCTACCATGGGAAATGTAGCAAGGTGAAATTAATTGCTCAATGCCGGCCATGGCCGATTGACCCTTCCCAATAAACCCCATCGCCCTCCGAATTTTCCATGACCTCAACCACCCCAGAGATTGAAGCCCTCGCCGCCGACATTGGTGAACAAATTGCCATTGACGTGGCCAAGTGGAATTTATTTTTGGCCGAAGCCCATTTGCATATTCCCCTGGCAGAAAGGGTCTATCCCTTGTTGGAGAAAGATGAACTGAACCGGGCCGGGGTAGAAGGTGCCCTGAAGGATTTGTCCGTGGCGATCGGTGGGGGCAAAGTGAACATTTCCCTACTGGATGCCCTTTCCAGCACCATGGTTAACCGTTTGCTGACCCTGTTGGAAGAATATCAAAGTAAGAATTTTTAAACTTTTTCCGCCCTTAAAAGCTAGTAAAAATTCCCATTTGTTCAGTGTTTTTGCCATTGTCCTTAGAATTAGAACATGTTTGGAAAGTTTTATTCCGCCCCCTAAATCGACCCATTAAAGCTCCGGCAATAATGGGGGACTTTCACCCAGTTTCTCCCCAAATTTGGGGGCCCAGGGGGGCTTTTAAAACAGGCTCTTAAACCTAGGCAACCTAAACAAAGATTCAATTTTCATTCACCACCAAGCCCATTAACCATGGCCAGCACCCCCATCCAGAGCGAAGCTCGCACCGACCTAGAACCTAGCTTTGTCATTCCCCTCGTACTGCTGTTTGGAGCCATACCGATTTTCTTTCTACAGATGTGGGTCGGCCTGGCGATCGCCGTGTTTGGTGTTTTTTTAATGGTGCAGACCGCCATTATCAAACTCAGCTTTACGACCACCGCGTTGGAAGTGTACCGTGGGAGCAAGTTAATTCGTTCTTTTCCTTACACAGAGTGGCAAAACTGGCGAATCTTTTGGGAACCCGCTCCCATTTTGTTTTATTTTAAAGAGGTCAAGAGCATCCATTTTTTGCCGATTATCTTTGACCCCGGCACCCTCAAAGCTTGTCTTGAGCGCCATTGTCCCCTCCAGTCCCTACGTGCGGAATGACCCCAGAATTGAATCCCAATTTTCCCGAAGAAACTACCTCCGATGCTTGGCTGACCCCAGCGGATATCGGCCAGGATGGTGATGCCCAGGAACCGACGGAAGATGGGGGAGAAGAAGGAGTAGTGGCGGAGGAACTGGCCCCGCCCGAGGACTTACCTCCTATGGATGCCATGGTGGCGGCCGTGGAAGAAATGACTCCGGTGGTGGTGGCCGAAACTGTACCGGAAACAGAAACCCCAGCCTTAGAGGATTTGGTCGCCCAAAAGACCGCCCTGGAAAAGGACATTGTCGCTCTGGAACGGGAAAAAGCCCAGTGGTATGGCCAGCAGTTCCAGCAATTACAGCGGGAAATGGCCCGGTTAGTGGAGGAAGGCACCAGGGAATTGGTACAAAAAAAAGTAGCCTTGGAAAAGGAAATTGAGAAGTTAGAGCGGCGTCAGGAACGGATTCAACAGGAAATGCGTACCACGTTTGCGGGGGCTTCCCAGGAGTTAGCCATCCGGGTGCAAGGCTTTAAGGATTATTTGGTGGGGAGTTTGCAGGATTTGGTTTCTGCCGCCGACCAATTGGAATTGGGGGTAGGGGACAGTTGGGAGTCTTCTTCCACCCATGGGGATGCGATTATTGAAAATGCCGACCCAACGCCGGTGGTGAGTTTTGCGGAGCAGGGTTTTAGTAGCCAAAAACGACAAATCCAAGCTTTGCTGGAGCAATACCGCACCCGTCCTGATTATTACGGTCCCCCTTGGCAGTTACGTCGTACCTTTGAGCCAGTCCACGCCGAACGGATTGAAAATTGGTTCTTTACCCTGGGTGGTCGGGGAGCCATCCTCAGTTTGGACAGTCGTTTACAAAATATTTTGGTGGGTTCAGCGGCGATCGCCATTTTGAATCAACTCTACGGCGATCGTTGTCGGGCGTTAATTTTGGCGGCCACCCCAGAACGGTTGGGGGAATGGCGACGGGGTTTACAGGATTGTTTGGGTATTTCCCGCAGTGACTTTGGCCCAGACCGGGGCATTGTTTTGTTTGAATCGGCCAATGCTTTGATCCAGCGGGCGGAAAGATTGGTCGGCGATGGCCAAATGCCGTTGGTGTTGGTGGATGAAACAGAGGAACAAATTGACTTAGCCCTGTTGCAATTCCCCCTTTTACTGGCCTTTGCACCTAGTTACCAAGCCGGAGGCAGTAACTATTTTTCTTAGTCCAATCAAAGTCTAATTAGCCCAGCCATTCCCCTAACTTTTAGCCTTGGATGCTGGTCAACTGGGGACAGAGTTGAGCAAAAACTTGTTTAATCGTCCGGGCAGTGGTCTCAATATCCGCCATGGTGGTTTCCCGGCCAAAGGTGAGACGAATACCCGCTAGGGCCTGTTGTTCCTGGTAACCCATCGCTAATAGAACTGGGCTGGGATTAAGTTTGCCGGAATTGCAGGCGGCCCCGGCACTAATGGCAATACCTTCCCGGTTCAAAGCCCGCACCAACTGTTTCCCGGTCAGCCCCGCAGTGCAATGGCGACGGGATTGGACAACAAAGCTAACGTGATGGGGCAACCGATAAAGGCGATCGCCAGTGGGGGTCAAAAATTCGCAATCGGCTAGTAGGTCAAAGCAACGGTCCCGCAGGGTTTGTAACCTAGTCATTTCCTCGGTCAATTCTTGCTGGGCCAACTCGGCGGCCACCCCCAAACCAACAATGGCCGGCAGGGGAGGAGTACCGGATCTTAAACCCTGTTCCTGCCCTCCTCCCATGAGTAGGGGGCCAATGGCCAGGTCGGGATGAATGTATAAAGCCCCAGCACCCTGAATACCATAAAGTTTGTGACTGGAAAGGGAGAGCAGATCCACTGGTAAATGCTTAACGTCCACTGGACAGCGCCCCGCCACCTGCACTGCGTCGGTGTGGAAGGGAATATGTCGTTGCCGAGCTATACGACCCAATTCTTCGATGGGTTGGAGGGTGCCTACTTCGCTTTGGCCGTAAATAACGGAAATTAGTACTGTATTGCTTTGTATTGCTTGCTCTAGTTCCAGCGGATTCACCCGCCCCTGGGCATTCACCCCTAAGCGAGTTACTTGCCAGCCTTGGTTTTCTAGCCATCGCACTGGTTCGGCGATCGCCGAGTGTTCCACCGTGGAAATGATTAAATGTTGGGGACTGGGGTAATTGCGGGTGACTCCAAATATGGCTAGATGGTTGGCTTCGGTGCCACCGGAGGTGAAAACAATGCTGTCGGGGTGGCTAGCGTTGAGCAGTTGGGCCACTTGTAGGCGGGCGGTTTCTAAGGCCAAGGCGGCCCGGTTACCCCAATGGTGCAGACTAGCGGGATTGCCCCAACTTTGGTCCAAAAAATTTTGTACGGCGGCCTTTACCTCTTGCCGGGGCGGAGTAGTGGCACTGTAATCGAGGTAAATTTTCATGGCACATTGATCAGGTAACGGATAACACTCTTCCTATGGGATTGATCCCATTGTAATCTTCCCCAACCCTCCGGCGATCGCCTAGCAAATAATTATCATTGCAAACTGGGCGAAATTTGGCTGATCATTGCCGATAAAATATGGCGATACCTTTATTATTGATTGCCGCCCGTTCATGAAACCAATCCACAGATACATCAGATTAATATTATCTAAGGATCAAGACTTACTGTTTTTGTCACTCTTGCGTAGTTTTGAGAAGATACTTTCCAAGTTATTAGCCATCTGTCTGATGGTAGTGATTTTTGTTGCGGTATTCGACCTATTTAAGGTGCTAGTTATCGAATTGCAGACGGAGCCCTTTGGCTTTTTTAATCGGAGTTTAATTGAGATTTTTGGTTTATTTTTAAATATATTGATTGCCCTGGAACTGTTGGAAAATATCACTGTTTATCTGAAAGATAATGTTATCCAAGTGGAATTGGTGATTGTGACAGCTATGATTGCGGTGGCTAGGAAAATTATTATTTTTGATTTTGGCAAATATGAAGGCATGGATTTATTAGCTTTGGGCTTTGCCATTGTCTGTTTGGCGGCGAGCTTTTGGATGGTTAAGAAGTTGAATGTTAATAATAAGCACTAACTTAGTACAAAGTTTGACAATATTTGGCAATTTTCCCATAGGGGCAATGACTCTAATTCCTGCCAACTAATGCCCTTGGCGATCGCCAGTTGTAATAGGTTCATACTTTCCCGGGCCCGTTGCCCAAACCAGTGGGCGCTGATAATCCGGTCTTGGGAGTCCAATGCCAGTTTATACATCCCCCGTAGGTCACAGTGGTCGCTGTAGGGTTCAAAGCCTCGGATGATTTTTTCGGTGTAGTCTGTGCAAGCGGGGTCCCCGATACGATACCAAGGGGGGTCTAGGTCAATGGGAAAGGGGATTTGGCCGTAGTTAATTGGAGTGGTATTTTTTCCTAAAACCTGGTGGACCACATACCTGGCCTCCTGCTGGGCAATGGCAGGGCAATGGTAGCCCTTTAACCAGTCGCCACAGGCATAAATTTGGCTATGGGCGGTTTGCAAATGATCATTAACGCTGAGGTATGAACTATCCTTCAATGTTTGATTGAATTCCGGCAGATTAGCGAGTAAATTTCCATACTTTGGCGATCGCCCTATGGCGAGCAAATTATCCACGGTTAGGTGATGGCTGGATTCCTCGGAACCATGGTTAAACTGGATGCTGTAGGTGCTTTTGTCTTGATTGTAATGGGAAGATAAGTCACGACAATTAAACCAGAATTCAATGCCTAAACTAGCCAAATAGCATTGCAGAAGGCTAGCCATTTCCCGGTCTTCCCCTGGTAATAGGTAACCATTCCGACTCAGGATGGTGACTCCATGGCCCAGTTTGGTTAGCTTCTGGGCAAAAACCAAATTTTCTGGCAGTATCCCCACGATGACCCATCTTTGAGGCATTACCTTATCCGAATTCGGACCAGGAATGGCAAGGACATTCGAATCTTTAGAATCGGCTTTGCCACTGGTGAGTAGATAGCTTTCCCCCTCTAAGGTCCGCTCCTGGGTTTGACATAGCAATCCTGATGATTGTGAGAAAATTCCCTGCCCTACCACCACATCAACTCCTTGGGCTGCTAGCAAGCGTAACTCTTCCCAAAAGTTTTCCTCCCCTAAGTCCCCATGGCGATCGCCAGACCAACCCTGTTCCCAACCCTGGGTGACTAGGGCAATGCGGGCCGTGGCATATTGCTCGACGCAACTATGGGCTGCCGTTAGCCCCTCCGGACTGGCCCCGATAATCACTAGCTGGTACATAAATTAACCTTTGACTGGTAATAGGCGATCGCCAAACCTAGGGATTAATCACCGTTTCTAGTCCTAAATTTTGCAGACTTAAGGCCGCCTGTTGAGCATTGAGAGGATCGCTAAAACTACCTATTTGTAATAACCGTTGCCCATTGAAGTTGGTGAAAAAAGCGCCAGGATAGGCTGCTTTAACCTGTTGTTCTTCTACTGGGGAAGTAATCAAGGCCATTACCCGGTAAGAAGTGGCATTGGGGGTGAAGCTCAGCGCACTCGGGTCCGGCACTGGATTGGGACTGGCGGGCGGCGGTGGTAACAGTTGAGTCTGACTCACCAACAGAGGAGGCTGAATGGGAATAGCTTGGACAGGGGCGATCGCCGAGATACATAAGCAGGCACCAAGGACGGCGATCGGAGAACGGTAATTGATAACGATGGCCATGGGCAAACAATTAAAGGGGGAATAATTCTCTTTCCTGGCAATTCTACCCCTAGCCTTGCTGCTGCGCTGATTTGGTGGGCTGGAACCTTTACTGTCCGGGGGTTAGCTTATATTAAGGATGTGATAATGAATGTTTCCACATCCTTGAAGGGATATGGCAAATGCCAAGACAGAGGTGGGATTTATTTCTGTAGGTAAACTGTGATGACCGTCATAATTTCCAAATTTCGAAACAATGATCATTGACCGTTTACGTTTAGCTCATCGTTATGGGTTGGGATTGGTTGTCCTCATTCCCGTAGTGGCGATTTAGGAGGGAATATCTTCTTAGAAGGCTAAGGGTTGGGGAAAAATGCAAACTTTGTCAAAATCCCCAGAAGTGCAATAAACATCCCCGAAATGAGAACCCATAAGCGGTTGTCCTGTTTATCAGCCTGTTTTTTGAGGTCTGATAGGTTGGATTCTATTGCATTTAACCTTTCATCAATGCGAGCCTGATTAACGTCGATTTTTTTATCAAGCCCATTGATTAAGTCTTTCAGTTCCTGTAGATCGGAATCAGTTATGGTTGAGGTGGCCCCCAAAAACTGGACAGGGGAGAAAGCTCTAAACTAAAAACCCTAACCAAGGAGAGTTTATGAGCCAAACGAAAAAGCAGTATAGCCCCCAATTCAAGGCCAAAGTAGCCTTGGAGGCAGTAGAAGGGGCAAAAAGTATAGCAGAGTTATCATGGGAGTACAAAATCCACCCAAGTGTGCTCAATAAATGGAAAAGAAAACTGGTGGAA